>JANLZT010000289.1:0-10206 GCA_031366465.1 Betaproteobacteria bacterium
CCCGTGAGGGCAGGCAGACCAGCAGGCATGTGAAGTCCGGTTCGGCGCCAGGCACGCAGGCCTTGGCATGCGCCGATTGTTCGGGCCGGCACGCCGCGCGGCTCTCCCCCAAAGGGGTGAACAGTGGGTGCACCCGTCACATGTCAGCTTTGACAGCTTGACAAGCCTGCCGCTTGGCAAATCAGTGGGGACATGGTCGTCCAGCGCTGGCGCTGGCCGCCCGTTGCCGCACTCAAGACCCACCCGCCCATGAAAAAAGGCTGCAAGCCAGAAGCTTGCAGCCTTTGCCTGGCCTGCCCCACCGGTAGGCGGGGCCCAGGCCGGGTTCTTACTTGCTCAACTGCTTGGTGGTCACCGTGCGTGCCACTTCAGCCAACGGGGCCACACCGGCGGTGTCGACTTGCACCACGGTGTTGGCACGAACGGTGCCGCCCGGGTCTTTGAACTGCACGCCACCCAGGTAGCGGCCACCGGTGGCCAGGCTGTTCCAGGAGATGCCGGCGGTGGCCGTGCTGCCCACTGCCACGTTGCCCGGCAACAGCACGTTGAGCGTGCTGCTGGCGTCAGCGGTGGTCACCACCCAACTCGACAGGCGGTGGGTCATGGTCGCCGCACCGCCGTAGGCCGTGACGCAGACCTTGTAGCTGCCAGCCGCCGGCGCCACCATCTGCACCGACTCGTTGGAGCCGTCATTGCCCGAGTACACGCTGGCGCCGCTGGGGGCCAGCAGCATCATGTCGTTGTCGTCACCGGCGGCGCCCACGTCGGCATCGCGCAGCGCAAACTTGGCCACGATGGTGCCGGCGGCAATCGTCACCGGGTAGACCTTGACCGACGCCGTGTCCACGCCCGCCGTACAGATCGTCTTGAGCGCCGCGCTGCCCAATGCACCCGGTGTCAAGCTGGTCAACGCGCCCATCGTGACCGCCTTCATGCCGCCCTTGTTGGCGCTGATGCGGCCCGAAATGCCGGTGGCCAGCGTGATCAGCCGGCTGCCCGAGGTGGTGGTGCCGGTCACGCTGGCGGGGGCCACGATCGGGTTGCCGGTCTTGGCGGTGACGGGGCTTTTGACCACATGCACGCCGTCGGTCCAGGTCAGTGAGCCGTAGTTCCACACATTGGCCACCGCCGTGGTGGCGGTCAGCTTGAGGGTGAAGGTCTTGGTCTCGCCTGGCGCCAGCGTCAACGTGGCCGGCGTCACCAGGGTGGTGAAGTTCGGCAAGGTGGCGGTGGCGGTGTAGCTGGCTGACGCGCTGCCGACATTGGTGACCTTGCGGGTGACCGTGACATTGCCGCTCACCTGCGCGACCGTGATGCTGGGCAGGTTGTAGTTGTAAGTCTGGTCCAGCGTGCCCAGGGTGGTGCAATCAGACGCCGGGGATACCGCGCCCCGGTTGACATTGCACTGGTAGCGGGTGAACTCGGTCGGGCCGTTGTCATACACCAGGCCGGGGTCGATGGCCTTGTTGGGTGCCACATGGCCGGCACCCTGGGCCCACGGCAGCAGGCCGTTGGCTTCACCCGGCTGGCCGTCATTGAGGGTGGTGTAGGCAGTGGTCATCAGGGCGGACTTGATCGCGGCGGGCGACCAGGTCGGGTGGGCCTGCTTGACCAGTGCGGCCAGGCCGGCCACATGCGGGCTCGACATCGACGTGCCCTGGTAGGACGCCCAGGCTGTGCCCGGCACCAGCGTGCCATTGGCCACGGCGTCGCGTTGGGGCTGGGTCAGGGCCGGTGTGACGGCGGCGATCACGTCCACGCCCGGCGCCGTCAGATCCGGCTTGAGCATGTTGGCGTCACCCGCGTTGGGGCCGCGCGACGAGAAGCTGGCCATCACCGGTGCCGGCGTGGTGCCGTTGAAGAAGGCACTGATCGCCGCCGTGGCAGGCGTGGTGCCGGCCAAATAGGTCTTGACCGCAGCACCGTCGGCGGCGGTGATGTGCACCGTGGGCACCGAGTGCACGTCGGCCACCAGGCCACCGCCGTTGTCCACCAGGATCATGCCCAGGCCG
Source organism: Betaproteobacteria bacterium (assembly GCA_031366465.1). GTDB lineage: Bacteria > Pseudomonadota > Gammaproteobacteria > Burkholderiales > Burkholderiaceae_C > Pseudaquabacterium. The sequence goes on from JANLZT010000289.1 coordinate 2,013, forward strand.
CCCTTGGCCGCCACCTCGGCACTCTTATCCACCCGCGCGTTGGTGCCGCGGGTGCAGATCACCACCTTGCCCACCACCAGGGTTGAGTCGAGCGAACCCAGGAAGCACAAGTTGGCATTGGACACACTCGCCGCTGCCAGCTTGGCGTCGGTCGACAGAATCATCTGGGTGGCCGCCAGCGGGGTGGTGTTGATCGACGCCCCGGTGTAGACCGCGCCGTTGCCCAGGGTGACCGTGGCCTTGAGCGCCCGGTCATGGGTGGACGCCGCCACCGTGGTCAGCCAGGGGCTGATATGGGCCACGGCCACCGCCGGACCACTGTTGCCGGCCGAGGCTGCGACAAACACGCCGGCCTTGGCGGCGCGCAGGAAAGCTTGCTCGACCGGGTCATTGACGCTGGTCTGGCTGCCGCTGATCGAGTAGTTGATGATGTGCACGCCATCACCCACTGCCGCATCGATGGCCGACACGGTGTCGGTGGTGAAGCACGAGTTTTGGCTGCCGGTGCCGTCGGTGGCGGCTGCGTTCACATAGGTGTAGCAGACCTTGTAGGCGGCGATGCGGGCGCGCGGGGCCATGCCCGAGGCACCGCCCATCGGCACGCCGCCCACCAGCGTGGGCGCATTGCTGTTGCCACCAGCGGTGGACGAGGTGTGCGAGCCGTGGCCACCGTGGCCGGTGGCGCCGCCCACCGAGTCACGCGGTGAGTAGAACTCGGTCCAGTGCTTGGTATTGCCGGCCGCGATGGCGCCCGCCGAAGCCACAAAGGCCAGGAAGCCGGCGTTGAAGTACTTGGCACCGATCAGCTTGTTGTTGCAATGCAGGGCGGGCGTGAAGCCTTCACCCAACTGGCAGCTACCCAGCCAGCCTGCGGGCGCCGGGCCATAGGCCAGGCTGCCGCCGCTGAACACCGGCACGCCGGCATCGACGCGGTCGGCGTAGGACGGGCTCTCGGGCCAGATGCCGCCGTCAACGATGCCCAGGATGATGTCTTCACCCTTGACGGCCACACCGCCCACCGTCTGCGACCAGACGCCGCCCGGTGCGGTCAGGCCCAGGAAGGTAGAGGTGGAGATGGTCTCCAGCTTGCGGGCCTCGTCAACATGCACATCGACCACCAGTGGGCTGGCGCGCAGCGCGGCCACTTCGGCGTCGGTCAACTTGGCAGCAAAGCCGTTGTAGACGTTTTTGTAGCGGGCCACGATGGGCGCACCCTGCACCAGCGCGGCCACGCTGTTTTGCTGGTCGTCCAGGAAACGGGTGTAGGCCCGCGCGGCGGCCGAGCGGGCGTTGAAGCGTGCGCCGACCGCCGGCTGGGTGGCGGCCAGGCCGGCCGTGCGGCCGGTGTAGGTGGCAGCCGGCTCGTCGGCCAACTGCACGATGTAGGTGCGGCGGGTTTCCGCCAATGCACCGGTGGCCAGGCCGCCCATCAGGGCGAGCACGGCCAGGGATCCAGGGAGAAGTCTCATCTTGTGTCCTTGATTGATTTGCAGGCGTGACGGCTTAAGCGGCCCGGGCGGCCCGGGCCTTGCGGCGGCGCGCCACCACCGCGCCCAGCGCGACCAGTTGCAGGCCCACCAGGGCCCAGCCGGCGGGCTCGGGCACGGCATTGAGGTTGTCGAGGCCGAACTGGGCCTTGTCGAGTGAGCGGGTGCAGGTGGTGGCGGTGGTGCAGGCAAAGCCGCGGAAGGCGACATCGTTGACCCAGATGGCGGCATTGGCGGCCGACAGCGCATAGGTGGCAAAGCTGTAGGCGCCGCTCACCGGCCCGGGCAGAAAGAAGTCTTGGCTGTACAGCAGCGCGGTCGTCGAGTAGCCCTCGACGCGCAGCAGCAGCGACGGGTTGAGCACCGCGTCGCCCGGCGCGGCAATGAAGCTGGCGTCAAACTGGGTGACCTTGAAGGCATTGCCGTCCTGGCGGCCGATGTCGGGCAGGCCGTCATTGAGTGCGGCCAGGAACTTGCTGGTATTGCCGGCCGGGCAGACCAGGCCGAAGCAGGAGTTGACCAGGTCAGACCCGTCCACCAGCGCGCCGACCAGGTCTGCACCGACCACCGCACCGGCCTTGGTGCTGAAGGTATCGACCCAGAAGCCCTGGGTGGTGAACTCATCGCCATGCGCCATCAGCGGGAAAAACGGCGCGCCGGTTGAATCGATGGCCTCATCGAAGCTGATCACCGCCGCCTGGGCAGGGCCCAAGCAGGCCAGCGCAGCCGCTGCGATTGCCAGTCTTGGCAAAAACTTCTTCATGTTGAACCTCGGTGGTTTTACGTTGCCGACACCTTGTGCGCGTCGGGTTGAGTCAGGATGAAATGACCATCGGCCGGTGGGTTGGTAAACATCCCGGCGGCAGGCTGCCAAGCGCCATGCATGCGCGGGTGCGCCCAAAAAGCGCCCCAACGCCCGTGCGATGGACAGCGAACCATCGCACATTGCGTGCCACGAGTGACAGAGTGTGACCAGTCAGCGGCCTGTCAGGCTCAGAATTTACCCCAGAGCCCCTGAACCCCGGGGGGGGGGGCTTGACCACCCGATCAAGATGTTAGAGGCGGGCACTGGCCATCGGCCGGGCATCGCCCAGCACCCCTGCGACGCACAATGCAGCGGCCGATGCCCGGCCCACCCCCGCCGCCGCCCATGACCCTGACCGAGTTGCGCTACATCGTCGCGGTGTCCCGCGAGCGCCACTTCGGCCGCGCCGCCGAGGCCTGCTTTGTCTCGCAACCCACCCTCAGCGTGGCGATCAAGAAGCTCGAAGAAGAGCTCGACGTCAAGCTCTTCGAGCGCGGCACCGCCGAGGTCAGCGTCACGCCGCTGGGCGAGGCCATCGTGCGCCAGGCCCAGTCGGTGCTGGAGCAGGCTGCCGCCATCAAAGAGATCGCCAAGCGCGGCCAGGACCCGCTCACCGGCCCGCTGCGGCTGGGCATCATCTACACCATCGGGCCCTACCTGCTGCCCGAGCTGGTGCGGCAAGTGATTGCCCAGACACCGCAGATGCCGCTGCTGCTGCGCGAGAACTTCAGCGCCAAGCTGCTGGACATGCTGCGCAGCGGTGAACTCGACTGCGCGATCATGGCCGAGCCTTTCGCCGACACCGGTCTGGCGCTGGCGCCGCTCTATGACGAGCCCTTCATGGTGGCGGTGCCCAGCGCCCATCCACTGGCCCTGCGCACCTCGATCAGCTCGGACGAGCTGAAAAAAGAGACCATGTTGCTGCTGGGCACCGGGCATTGCTTTCGCGACCATGTGCTGGAGGTCTGCCCCGAGTACGCGCGCTTTGCCAGCGACGCCGAGGGCATCCGCAAGAGCTTCGAGGGCTCGTCGCTGGAGACCATCCGCTACATGGTGGCGTCGGGCATGGGCGTCACGGTGGTGCCCCAGCTCAGCGTGCGCAGCTTTGAGCGCTCCGCCGGCACCGACCATGTGCACTATGTGCCCTTCGAGGCCCCGGTGCCCAGCCGCCGCGTGGTGCTGGCCTGGCGCCGCAGCTTCACCCGCTATGAAGCCATCGCCGCGCTGCGCAATGCGGTCCATGCCTGCACCCTGCAAGGGGTGACCCGGCTGTCCTGATGGCCAACCCTGGGGGGACCCGCACGATGCCCTTCGACCAGCACCTGTTCATCAGCTACGCCCACCTGGACGACGAGCGCGACTGGGTCAAGCGCTTCCATGCGTTGATCGACCCGCTGCTGAAATCGCGGCTGGGCCGGGTGCCCAGCATCTGGCGCGACGCCAGCCTGCAGGGCAATGACATCTTCTCGGACGTGATCGTGCACGAGCTGTCCAACAGCGCCGTGCTGCTGTCGGTGCTGAGCCCGCGCTATGTCGAATCAATCTGGTGCCGGCGCGAGGCCCAGACCTTTTGTGATCTGGCGCAAGCCACCGGCGGGGTGGTGGTGGAGCGCAAGTCACGCATCTTCAAGATCGTGATGATCCCGCCCGACAGCCAGGACGGGCTGCCGGCGGCGATGCGCGACGCCACCGGCTTCGAGTTCTACGAGATGCGCGACGGCGTGCCGCTGGAGCTGGACCCGCGCTACGGGCCCGAGCTGGGCGTCAAGCTGGAGGTCTGCACCGCCCAGTTGGCCGGCCGCATCAGCCGCATGCTCAAGCAGCTCAGCGCCGCGCCCGGCGCGCTGGCCCTGCCGGGCAAGCCCACGGTTTACCTGGCCGAGTGCAGCGACGACCGGCGCGACGCCCGCGAGGCCTTGCGGGCCGAGCTGGAATCCTTCGGCCACCCGGTACTGCCCGACCAGGCGCTGCCGCGCGACGAGGCCCCCTACGCCGCCGAGGTGGCGCGCCTGCTGGCGCAGTGCAAGCTGTCGATCCACCTGGTGGGCAGCGGCTATGGCGCGGTGCCCTATGGCCCCAGCGAGCAATCGGTGGTGGCGCTGCAAAACCAGCTGGCGGTGCGGCAAGCCCACAGCGGCGGCCTGCAGCGGGTGATCTGGCTGCCGGCGGGCACCCAGTCAAACCATCCGCAGCAGCAGGCCTTCATCGCCGCACTGCACAACCAGCCCGAAACCCAGTTTGGCGCCCAGTTGATCACCGCCGACATCGGCAAGGTCAAGGAGGTGGTCAAGCAGGCGCTGGCGCCGTTGCTGGCGCCGCCGCCGGTGGCAAGTGCAGCCAGTGCCGACCCAGCGGCCGAGGCCTCGGTCTACGTGATCTTCGACCGCACCGACCTGGCCGCCACCGCCCCGCTGCGCATGCACCTGGCGGCGTCGCTGCGGGTGCTCAAACCGGCCTTTGACGGTGACGCCAGCGCGGTGCGCCTGGCCGACGAGGCCTTGCTGACCGAGTGCGACGCGGTGCTGGTGTACTACGGCAGCGGCACCGATGCCTGGAAGGCCGGCGTCGACAGCCGGCTGCGCAAGGCACTCGCGCTGCGCGGCGGGCGGCGGTTTCGCGCCGTGCACACCTGGCTGGCGGCCCCCGACAACGCCGACAAGGACGACCAGTTGCTGACCGGCGGGCCCGGCGTGATCGACGGCCGGGCCGGCTTCGACGCGGCCTTGCTGGCGCCGCTGCTGGCGGCCCTGGCCGGGGCGGGCGATGGCCATGGCTGAGCAGCCCGGCCTGTCAGGGTCACCACCGCCGCTGCGCAACCCCTACCCCGGGCTGCGGCCCTTCCGCACCGACGAGGAGCACCTGTTCTTCGGTCGCGAGCGCCAGATCGACCGGCTGGTCGACAAGCTGGCCGCCAACCGCTTCCTGGCGGTGGTGGGCACCTCGGGCAGCGGCAAGTCATCGCTCGTCAACTGCGGGCTGCGCCCGGCGCTGCATGCCGGCCACATGGCCAGCGCCGGTGCGGCCTGGCGCATGGCGCAGTTCAGCCCGGGCAGCGACCCCATCGCCGCGCTGGCCGCCGCGCTGGCCGAGCCGGGGGTGCTGTTTGATGCCGCCAGCCTGGCCGAGATGGCCGCCGGCAGTCTGCCCGCGCCCAAGCTGATCGACCTGACGCTGCGCCTGGGCAGCCTGGGCCTGGTGGACATGGTCGAGCAGGCCAGGCTGCCGGCCGGCACCCAGTTGCTGCTGGTGGCCGACCAGTTCGAGGAGCTGTTCCGCTTCCGCAGTGCCGGACCGGCGCAGGGCGACGCCCGCAGCCCGCCGGCCTACGGCCCGAGCGCTGACGCCACCGCCTTTGTGCAGTTGCTGCTGCAGGCCGCAGCGCAGACCGAGGTGGCGATCCATGTGGTGCTGACGATGCGCTCGGACTACCTGGGCGACTGTGCCCAGTTCCACCAGTTGCCCGAGGCCATCAACGAGGGCCAGTACCTGGTGCCCCGGCTGACCCGCGACGAGATCCGCAGCGCCATCACCGGGCCGGCGCTGCTGGCCCAAGCCGAGGTCAGCCCGCTGCTGCTGACACGCTTGCTCAACGACGTGGGCGACAACCCCGACCAGTTGTCGATCCTGCAGCACGCGCTCAACCGCAGCTTTGCCCACTGGGAGAACGACTGCGGCGCGGTCGGCCCGCTGGCCCTGGCCACCTACCAGGCGATTGGCGGCATGCAGGCCGCGCTGGATCGGCATGCCGAGAAGGCCTATGCCGAGCTGGCCGATCCAGGCGCCCCGCTGGCGGGCGGCCGGCCAGCCGCGCCCTCGGCCCGCCAGCGCCTGGCCGAGCAGGTCTTGCGGGCGCTCACCGACAAGGGCACCGACGCGCGCGGCATCCGCCGGCCCACGCCGTTGGCCGATCTGTGCAGCATCACCGGCGCCAGCCCGGCCGAGCTGGCGGCCGTGATGGCGGTGTTCCGCAAGGCCAGCCGGTCCTTTCTGATGCCCGCCGAGGGCAAGCCGCTGTGGCCGCAGACCCGCATCGACATCTCGCACGAGAGCCTGATGCGGGTCTGGCGCCGGTTGGACCAATGGGCCGACACCGAGGCCGCCGCCGCCCGTCAACTGCGTCGGCTGGCCGACAGCGCCGATTTGCACCAGCAGCTCTATGGCCCCGACAGCGAAACCCCCGCCGGCCTGCTGACCGACCGCGAGCTGGCGCTGGCGCAAGAGTGGCAGCAGCGCAACAGCCCGAATGCCGCCTGGGCGGCGCAGTACGGCGGCCGCTATGCGCTGGTGGACAGCTTCATTGCCCGCAGCCGCAAGGTGCGGCTGGCCCACCGTGTGGACGCCGAGATCGACCTGCTCTGGCAGACCCGCGGCCGGCTGGTGCTGATCGCCCTGACCGGGGCCTTGTTCATGGTGCTGCAGATCGCGATGGCCGGCCCGCTGGACGGCTGGATGCTGGCCAACTCGGGGCAATTCCTGGTCGAGCATCCCAAGCTGGCGCGGGCCCTGGTGCAACTGATGACCCACCTGACCGTGGGCGTGCCGGCCTTGCTGATCTACGACTTCTCGGAGCCCCGCTTGCGCCTGTGGCGGGCCGCCCGTATCCGGCCCGCCGTGACCGCCCACCTGGTGGCTGCGGCTGAGGCTGCGGCCGATGCCAGGCCGCCGCTGCAGCCGCTGGCCAGCGGGCCGCCGGAGGGCTTGGCGGTGTCCCTCGCTGCGTCCGCCTCTGCTTCCGCCTCTGCCGATATCGATGCTGCGGCGGCACTTGAACAGGCGCCCGCCGCACGGCCCGGGCTGGCGCCACCCGGGCGGCCAACGCCAGCCTTCGACAGCAGCGCACTGGCCCGCGCCAACGACCCGACCCAGCGCGCCGGCCCGCTGCGCCGGCTGGCGGCGGCGGTGATCGACTTTGCGGTCTTCATGGCGATGCTGATCATGTTCGTGGGCTTCTCGCCAATCGCCCCGCCCGCACCGTCGGGCGACGGCCGGGGGCCGATGACGCTGGAAGAATTTGTGATCGTCTGCCTGCTGGCCGGCGTGGTCTCGGCCTGGGGCCTGCGCTCACCGCGCCAGGCCACGCTGGGCAAACGCCTGCTGGGCCTGATCGTGGTCGATCGCCAGGGCCAGCGCCTGGGCTTCTGGCGGGCCTACCTGCGCCACATCGGCAAATGCCTGAGCTGGACATTGGGCGGCCTGGGCTGGGTGCCCTTGTTGATGGGCAAGCCCATCCGCCGGGCCCTGCCCGACGTGGTGGCTGGCACGCGGGTGCTGCTGCGGCCCCACCTGCCCGCCCCGCCGACATGAGACATTGAGGCAGAGCGGGCGCCCCGCTGCGGCCGCCGGCCCGGGCCCGCCAGCGCTGGGTGCAGGTCGGTGCAGGCCCTGATGTCGGGCCGGTCGGGCATCGCAACTCGGCCGGCAATCCACCGCCGATAATCGAGGGTTCCCATCTCCCCAGGTTCGGCCCGCCTCTCGCCCGGGCGCGCCGGCTGCCCATGTCCGACCTGCCCGCCACCCTGCCACCGAACCAGCCCACGAACCAGCCCGCGCCGCCCACAAGCGCCTTGGCCCCCGAGGTGCGCCGCCGCCGCACCTTCGCCATCATCAGCCACCCCGATGCGGGCAAGACCACGCTGACCGAGAAGCTGCTGCTGTTCTCGGGCGCGATCCAGATCGCCGGCTCGGTCAAGGCGCGCAAGGCCACCCGCCATGCCACGTCCGACTGGATGGAGATCGAGAAGCAGCGCGGCATCTCGGTGGCGTCCAGCGTGATGCAGATGGAATACCGGGGCTGCGTGATCAACCTGCTCGACACCCCCGGCCACCAGGATTTCAGCGAGGACACCTACCGGGTGCTGACCGCCGTGGACGCCGCGCTGATGGTGATCGACGCCGCGAATGG
>JANLZT010000795.1:0-3545 GCA_031366465.1 Betaproteobacteria bacterium
CCCGCGCCTGAGCCGCCCGCCACCATGCTGTTCACCACCTCCTGGGACGACGGTCATCCGCTCGACGAGCGGCTGGCCGAGCTGTTGGCGCGGCATGGCTTCCAAGCCACCTTCTATGTGCCCTTGCGCAACCGCGAAGGCCTGCCGGTGATGGACGCTGCCGCCTTGCGTCGCCTGGACGCGGGCTTCGAGATCGGCTCGCACACCCAAGACCACAGCTACGCCAACCGCCTGCCCGCCGCCGAGTGGGCGCAACAGGTGATGAGCGGCAAGGCCGGGCTGGAGCAATTGCTGGGCCACGGCGTGGCGGGCTTTTGCTACCCCGGGGGCAAGCTCAAGGCCAGCTCCCGGGCCGCCGTGCAAGCCGCCGGCTTTGCCTATGCCCGCACCATCGTCAACCTGCAGACGGCCACCGGCAGCGACCCCTTCACCCTGCCCACCACGCTGCAGATGTACCCGCACCGCCGGGCAGTGCTGCTGCGCAACTGGCTGCGCGGCGGCGCCTGGCAGGTGCGCGCGCCAGCGGCCTGGCAGGCGCTGCGCGCCCCTGGCCATGCGGCGCAATTGCTGGCGCTGCTGGCCCAGACGCTGGCCCACGACGGCGTGTTTCACCTCTGGGGCCACTCCTGGGAGCTGGAGCAACACGGCCTGTGGCCGGCACTCAACAGCTTCCTGGCCACAGCGGCCGGCATGGTGCCGGCGCAGGCCCGGGTCAACAACGCGGCCTGCGTGCAAAGCATCACGGCCGCTCAATCGATTGCGGCCCCGCCCTGAGCGGCCAGATCGCACACTGGCCGGCCTCACCATGCGCATCCTGCTAGTCCACAACCGGTATCTGCATCGCGGTGGCGAGGACGCGGTGTTTGACGAAGAAGCCCGCATGCTGGCCGACGGCGGCCATGAGGTGCGCACCCATCTGCGCGACAACCACGACATTGCCGCGATTGGCGCGCTGCGCACCGGCGCGGCCAGCATCTGGTCAGCCGCCACCTACCGCAGCATCCGCGCGCTGCTGGCCGACTGGCCGGCTGACGTGGTGCATGTGCACAACAGCTTCCCACTGGTGTCGCCGGCCATCTACTGGGCCGCCGCCAAGGCCGGCGTGCCGGTGGTCAAGACCCTGCACAACTTCCGCCTGGCCTGCTTGCAGGGCAGCTTCTTGCGCGACGGCCAGCCCTGCGAGGACTGCCTGGGCAAGCTGCCCATCCAGGGCGTGCTCAGGCGCTGCTACCGGGGGTCCGTGCTGCAGTCCGGCGCGCTGGGCGCTGGCCTGGTGGTGCACCGCCTGGTCGGCACCTACCGCCAGCGCATCAATCGCTTCATCGCGCTCGACGCCTCGTCGGTGCCCAAGTTTGTGGCCGCCGGCATCCCCGCCGACCGCATCCGCATCAAGCCCAACTGCGTGGCCACGCCGCAGGTAGCGCCGGCCAGCCATCGGCGCGGCGGCTTGTTCGTCGGCCGGCTGTCGCCGGAAAAAGGCATCCACACCCTGGCAGCGGCCTTGACGGCAGCCCGGGTGCCGGGCTTCAAGGTGATCGGCGCCGGTGATTTGCTGCCGGTGCTGGCCGGTGCGGGCGCCGCACTGCTGGGCCAGTGCAGCCCCGCCGAGGTCTATGCCCACATGGCCCAGGCCAGCTACCTGGTGCTGCCCAGCGTGGGTTTCGAGCAGTTCCCCAGGGTGGTGGCCGAGGCCTTTGCGCTGGGCCTGCCGGTGATCGCGTCGCGCCGCGGCGCCCTGGCCAACCTGGTGCAGGACGGCCAGACCGGCCTGCTGGTAGAGCCCGGCGACGCGCAAGCCCTGGCCGCCAAGCTGCAATGGGCCGAGGCCCAGCCCGAAGCCCTGCGCGCCATGGGCCAGCGCTGCCAGCAGCAATACGCCAGCACCCTGAGCCCGGCCGCCAATTTGCAGCGTTTGCTGGAGATCTACCGCGAGGCCGGGGCTTGAGGGTGGCTGTCGGCTTGAACACCGCAAGCGCACAATGCCTGCTTTTCGAGAGGGCGGGAGCCGCCCTCGCTGTTTTCCAAAGGCCGCCGTGTCACCGATGAACCTGACTGTGCGCTGCATGGCGCGCCAAGAAGGCGCTGTCTGGGTAGCTCTGTGCATCGATTTCTCCCTCGCCGCCCAAGGGGAATCGCTGTCGGAGGCCAGAAGTCGCCTTCATGCCCAAATTGGGATCTATGTTCGCGAGGCATTTGGCGTTGACGCCAAGCACGCAGAAGTGCTTCTCTCGCGCCGCGCGCCACTGTTTGATCGCTTCATCTATCGCTGGTGCAAACTGAAGTCAAAACTCATGCCCAGGCTCAGAGACTTGGTGTACCGGGAAGCCCTGCCACTGACGCCCGCTGTTGCGTGAGCCGATGGAAGCGGCCGCTGACCGCAAGAGAAGTCCGCAAGAGAAGTCCGCAGGAGAAGTCCGTAAGATCGCCAAGAATCTTCACTTTGAACACCGGTCAACAGAAGGCGGTCATGAGCAGTGGGTTAGAGAATCTCCGCCGCCCTTCAGGAAACTGACAATCTCTGCGCGCAGCGAGCCATTTTCGAACACTATTGTCAAGTACATGGCGCAGCAAGTCGGCCTCTCGGTTAAAGAGTTCTATGCCGCACTTGGCGAGTAACAAAAAATACGCCACCTTCGGGTGGCGTTTATCTTTGTGAGCCAGGAGACCTTTCTTGCTGCCACGCTCCAAATCCCTCAACCCGGCTTTAAATCATTCCCAACCGGTTGATCTGCCTCAACCCAGCAGCCCATGACCCGCCGCCTTGCCGAGCGCATCAAGTACTCGCCCCTCAGCCGGCTGGCCGCCCTGCCGATGCGCCTGCGGGTCGGCTTGCTGCCGCTGGCCAGGCAGGCCGGCCGGGTGCTGCGCTGGATGCTGCGGTCACGCGAATGGGCCAACTTCAGCTACGACTACTCACCGCTGGGCCTGCGGGCCATCGTCTGCGTGCTGGCCGAACTGACCGGCCGCAGCCCGGCCGAGCTGCGCGGCTTTGCGCAAGAGTTGAAGCGCGACACCGTGTTTGCCGAGCGCTACCGCCAGCGCGTGGCCGAGACCCGTTTGCGCTGGACCAGCGACCCCCAGTTGCGCTACGGCCGCTGCCTGGTGAACTACATGCTGGTGCGCGCCAGCGGTGCCCGGGTGATCTTCGAGGCCGGCACCGAGCGCGGCCTGAGCACTTGGGCGATGTGCCGGGCGCTGCAGCGCAATCGCCGCGACGACATCGGCGGCGGTAACAGCGGCCCGCAACGGATTTACACCGTCGACCTGCAGGCCGACCGCGGCGGGTTTCTGGACGGCGATGAGGGCGGCCTGGTGCAGCGCCTGGTGGGCGACAGCGTGGCCACGCTGCGCCGCATCACCGAGCCCATCGACCTGTTTCTGCACGACACCTTGAACGAGCCAGCCCACACCCGGGCCCAATTGGCCGCACTGGCGCCCCGGCTGGTGCCGGGCTCACTGCTGCACTCTTGCTGGTTCTCGGCCGAACTGGCCGATTTTTGCGAGCAGCAGGGCATGCGGGCGCTGGAATATGCCGAGCAGGTGCA
>JANLZT010000294.1:0-2624 GCA_031366465.1 Betaproteobacteria bacterium
CGCGAAGCGAGTTTTACGCCGGGCCATGTGGGTGAGCATCGCAAGGCAGTCGGCGCAGCCGACCGCTCCACCGAAGCGCCCCAGCCTGCCCGCACGCCCCTTTGCCGCCGCCAGCACGCGGCACGCAAAGCAGACGGTGAAGGTCAGCTCAGAGCCCAAACCCGCCCCTGGGCTGGTTGCGACTGCACTCAAGCCCGCATCAGGCTGCCGGCGGCGCGGTGTCGATGAAGCTCTGGCGGGCCTGCAGCTTGTCGGCCAGGCGGGCCAGGTTGGGATGCTCACTGCGCCAGTCGATATGGCCGAAGCGGAAGGCCAGGTAGCCCAAGGCACAGCCCACCGCCACATCGGCCAGCGTGAAGTGGTTGCCATTGCACCAGGGCTTGTCGCCCAGGCCCTGGCCCATGGCCTTGAGCGCAGCGTGCACCCGGCTCATCTGGCGGTCGATCCAGGGCTGGCTGCGGGCGCCCTCACGCGGCGCCCAGATGGCTTCCATGCGGGCCAGCAGCAGTGCGTCGCAGGTGCCGTCGGCCAGCGCCTCCCAGGTGCGCACCTCCACCCGCTCGCGCCCCGACGGCGGGATCAGTTTGCCCACCGGCGACAGGGTGTCGACATATTCGACGATCACGCGCGAGTCGAACACCGCCTCGCCACCCTCCATCACCAGGCAGGGCACCTTGCCCAAGGGGTTGGCCTTGAGCATCGCGTCGCTGCCCCAAACATCCTCCAGCACCAGCTGGTAGTCGAGCTTTTTCTCGGCCATCACCACGCGCACTTTGCGCACATAGGGGCTGGTGAGGGATCCGATGAGTTTCATGGTGGCTGTTCTGGGGGCAGGTTTGCCCGGTCGCAACGATTCTAGCCAAGCGGGCTTTGCAGAAGTGCCACACCCGCGCCACAAAGCCGCCACAAAACAGCCTTGGCAGTACCGCGAACCCCGCAGCGGGCGGCACCGGCCACCGCCTGCGGCCGGCAATGGCATCATCAAAAGATGCTCAGCACCCAACAGCAAGCCCGCTACCAGACCGACGGCTACCTGGTGTTGCCGGGCTTCAAGCCAGCCTCTGAGCTGGCCGCGCTGCGGGCCCGGGCGCTGCAGATCGTCGAGGCCTTTGACGAGAACGCGCACCGCACCCTTTTCTTCACCCAGGACCAGGCCCGGCGCAGTGCCGGCGCTGCTTTTTTGGCCTCGGCCGAGGGCATCGAATGCTTTTTTGAGGAAGAGGCCTTCGACGCCAGCGGCCGGCTGCGCCAGGCCAAGGCGCTGTCGATCAACAAGATTGGCCATGCGATGCACGATCTCGACCCGGTGTTCGAGCGCTTCTCCTGCCAGCCGGCGCTGGCCGAGCTGGCCGGCGACCTGGGCCTGGTGGACCCGCTGCTGTGGCAGTCGATGTACATCTTCAAGCAGCCCGGCATCGGCGGCGAGGTGCATTGGCACCAGGATGCCAGCTTCTTCGACACCACACCGTCCAGCGTCACCGCCTTCTGGTTTGCACTGGAGGACGCCACGCTGGACAACGGCTGCCTATGGCTGCAGCCGGGCGGCCACCACGGCCCCTTGCGCGAGCGCTTTGTGCGTGAAGGTGACAGCCTGCGCATGGAGCGGCTGAGCGACCTGCCCTGGCCCGACGCCAGCAGCGCCGTGCCACTGCCGGTGGCGGCCGGCAGCCTGGTGTGTTTTCACGGCCTGCTGCCGCACTGGAGCGCGCCCAACCGCTCGGCGGCGTCGCGCCATGCCTACACCCTGCATGCCACCGACGGGCGCGCCCACTACGCCGCCCACAACTGGCTGCAGCGCAGCCCGGCGCTGCCGGTGCGGGGCTTCGGGCGCTGAGGCCGGCCGGGGCACCCACCGGCTTGACGCCAGAATCAGGTGCAGCCATTCGCCACCCACCCGCCACCCACCCGCCCAGCGCCCCGCCAGCCACCATGAACCCCAGCCCGAGCCCCCGCGTCCCCGGCCGCCGCCTGCTGCAGTCGCCCGGCCCGTCGCCTGTGCCCGACGAGGTGCTGCATGCGATGGCGCGCCAGCCCATGGACATGGGTGACCCGCGGCTGGACGAGACCATCGCCGCCTGCGAGACCGGCCTGCGCCGGCTGCTGCATACCGACAGCGCCGAGGTCTTTTTCTACGCCACCAATGGCCACGGCGCCTGGGAGGTGGTGATCGAGAACCTGCTGCCACCCGGCAGCGCGGTGTTGATCCCGGGCACCGGACACTTCTCGGAATCCTGGGCCGAACAGACCGAGGCCCTGGGCCGGCGGGTGGTGCGCACGCCCTGGCGGCCGGGCTGGCCGATCGACGTGGCCGCCGTCGCCCAGGCCCTGCGCGACGATGCCGCGCACGCCATCGTCGCGGTGTTTGCGGTGCACACCGACACCGCCAGCGGCATCACCAGCGATCTGCCCGCCATCCGCGCCGCGATGGCCGCCAGCGGCCACCCGGCGCTGCTGGTGGTGGATGCGGTGGCGTCACTGGGTTGCACCCGCATCGAGATGGACAGCCTGCCGGCCAATGTGGTGCTGGGGGCGTCGCAAAAAGGCCTGATGGTGCCGCCCGGGGTGGGCCTGGTGGCGGTGGACGCGGCGGCTTGGAACGTCGCCGAGCGCAACACCGGCCCGCG
>JANLZT010000301.1:0-13119 GCA_031366465.1 Betaproteobacteria bacterium
CGTAGGACCAGCTGCGCAGCGTCACATCGGCGTCGGCGGCCAGCGTGAAACTGAACAGCACGACATCGTTGTCGTTGGCCAGATCGCCGGTGAACGACACCGGTGCGGCGGGTGCCGACGTGGCCAAGGACAGCGCGGCCAGGGCCAGCGAGGCATTGGCCAGCGAGGCTTTCAGAAATCGCTTCATGGAGGCTCCTTGAGTCGGTCAGTCTGGACTATGGGTGGGTGTGAAGGCGGGGTGTCGAGGGGCCGTGCCGCTTGACGGTGGGACTACGCAGGCGGCCGGGCAACGGATGCCAGTTTGCGCATGCCACCTCGCCTGATCCAGTGCTGCGGCCCATTCACCCCCTAACTCAAGGGCGCGCTTTGCCGGCCTGCCCCTGCATCCGCCCCCAAGCGCTGGCCGTAGTGCCTGCAGACACTGCTTACCCCGTCTCCTTGAGCGGTGCCCACGATCAGCCACCGGTCTGTTGGCTGCAGCCTCAACCCCCCAGGAACCGAGCCATGACTTCGATCCGCAAGTTCACCCAACGCTGGTTGCCCGGCATCGTGCTGACTGCCTTGGCGGCAATCGGCGTCGCCGCCCAGGCGTCCAGCCACCGCGAGGCGCTGGCGATCCTCAATGAGCCCTGTGCCGACAACACCGACACCTATGCCTGGGTCAAACCCGGCACGCACGACAAGCTCTACCTGATCATGAACTTCAACCCGCTGCACGAGCCGGGCCAGGGCAACCAGGGCCTGCGTGCCTGCAACGGCTACCGCTACCAGTTCCACATCGGCATGGGCACCAGCCTGGCCGACCGCCTGGTCTACCGGGTCGAGTTCAAGAACAGCCTCACGCCTGAGGCCGCGCCCAGCCCCAGCGACCCGCTGGGCGGTGGCAATGAGTTGCTGTGGCAGCTGACCGGTGGCACCGAGACCATGAAGGTCACCCGCATCGTGCGCTCCAACCGTGCCATCCAGCTCGACGAGATCGACCCCAGCCGCAGCACCGTGCTGGCCAATGATCTGCCGGTGCTGCCCAACAACCACGGCCCGCAGACCGACCGGCTGATCTACGGCCTGGGCCCGTTCCAGGGCTATGACTCGGGCAACCCGGCCAGCCGCGAGATCGGGCTGTACGACCAGGCCTTTGTCGACCGCTACATCCACAACCTGGGCAATGGCGGGCGGGTGATTGCCGGGCAGTTTGACGACCCCTACCAGCTCGACGAGAAAGGCATCTTCGACCTGGTCAACTTGAACAGCGACGACCTGGGCGGCATCCCCGGCGCCCGCCGGCCGCCTGGCAAGGATGTGTTCACCGGCTTCAACATCTTCTCGATCGCCATCGAGATCCCGATGGCCGATATCTTCCCGGGCGGTATCCCGCACAACGGCGTGTTGGTGACCAACGCCACCGACAGCCTGCTGCGCATCCACGCCACCATCAATCGCCAGCGGGTGCAGTCGGTCGATGTCAACAACATCATCACCGGCCTGAAGGGCTCGGGTGACTGGGTGCAAGTCGGCCGCAACGCCTTGCCGCTGTTCAATGCCGGGCTGGTGGGTGTGCAGCGGCAGACCCAGTATTTGCGCACCAGCCCGATGGCCGACGTCAGCAACTTTGGCGCCGATGTGCTCTACCCGGTGTTGGTGCGGGATGCCGAAGCGCTGGGCATTTACCGCGCATTGGGGGTGCCATCGGGCACGGTCAATGGGGCGCCTGGGGTGGTTGGGGTCGGTGGGGTGGCTGGGGCGGGGCTGAAGGGCCCACGCTTTGACATCATCAACGCCATCAACCTGGGCCGGCCGATCCCGGTGGCCGACGGCTCGACGGGTGACGTGCTGACGCTGGACGCGGCCATCGATTCCAGCTTTCCGAACGGCCGGCGCATGGGAGGGGGCAGCGCGCCCAACCGCAACCAGGTGAATGTGAACAGCGTGCTGATCAGCCTGATCGTCGCCGGCAACCCGGCGGCCGGCCTGGCCAAGGGGGTGGAGGTCAACGACAAGGACTACCTGGATCGCTTCCCCTTCCTGGCGCCGGCCCACCAGGGCCTGCTGCAGGGGCATGGTGGCATCAACCTGCCGACCGTGCCGACCATTCCGGCGCCTTGAGCGGCGCTGCTGCGCGGCCCGCAGCCGCGCAGGGCGCGGCGCCTTCAGCGGCGCATCAAGCAGCCCAGCCGCTGCCCTCCAGCCCAGCCCAGTCGGGTTGGCCGATGGCGGCCAGGCAGGCGGCCACCTCTGCCGGGTTGTCAAAACGCTCGATCACCGGGCTGACCGACAGCACCACGCCGTCGATCCACTCGGCGGGCCGGCATGGTTGGTCAGTCAGGAAGGCCCGCAGTTCGACCATGGTGGCGGGGTTCAGCCGGCTGGCATCCACCTCCACGGTGTCGGCGTTGCGCTGCACCAGCCGGGCCCGCAGGGCCTGCAGGCAGCGGCGCTTCATCTCGACAAAGCGGGTGAAACGCTCGGGCTCGAAATGGATCGGCAGTGTGGGATCGCAGCCGGCGTGGTCGGCCAGCAGGTCGGCGTATTCGGCCAGCAGGTTGCCGCGCACCACATGCACGATGCGCAGTGAGGTTTCGGCCATTGCCCAATCGAGCACCGGCTGCGCATGCATCGGCGACAGCGTGAAGCCTCGCACCCGCGAGCTTGTCAGGTCGCGGCCGCTGCGGTCGTGGGACCGACCCAGCATCATGCGGGCAAACCAGGCCGGGTCTTTGGCGCGCAGGCCGTGCAGCGCGCCGGACTCGCTGGCGCTCAGTTCACCGTCGGCCAGGCCAATGGCGCGCGGATGCATCAGCTCGCCGTCCAGTTGCAGGCCCGCCGTTTGGTGCAGCGCGGCAGTCAGGGCGTCAGCCCCGTTGTGGGCGGCGCTCAGCAGCATCACCGAGCGCTCGGGCAGCGGCGCCGGCACCATGCTTTGCGCATCGTAGAGGCCGCAGAAAGGGCTGGCCAGCTCCGGGTCGAGCAGGCGCAGGCGGGTGTAGGTGCAGTCCATCTCCTGCAGCAATCGGGGTTCACCGTCGTGCAGGGACTGGCCCAGGTAGAGGCGTTTGCCGGCAGGCAGGTCGGCCTGCTCACCGCACAGCACAAAGCGGGTGTGCGGCGCGGCGTGGTCGCTGCTGAGCAGCAGGTTGCCGTCCTGCAGGGCCCAGTGGGTGGCGGGCTGGCCGTCGGCGGCGCTGATGCGGCCGCTGTCCCGCAAGCGCAGCAGGCCCAGCGCGGCGCCGTCGGCAGCCCGCAGCAGGTAGAGCCGTTGTTCGTCCGGCGCCTGCATCAGGGCCGGCCGGGCCTGGGCCAGCACCCGCAGCAGGGCCTGGTGGGGGCTGTCGGGCGGCGCCAGGGCCAGCGCGATGCGCGCAGCGGCGCTGGCATCTTCGAGTTGGCCGCGTTGGCAGGCGGCTTGCAGCAAGGTGGCGGTGATGTCCACGCAGTTGGCCGCCGTCAGCGTCAAGCCCGCCGCCGGTGTCCCGATGATGGGCAGGGCAGCGGCCGGCAAACCTGCGCTGGGCTGGGTGAGGGGCAAGGCCAGTACGGCTGCATTCATGACGGGGGTCTCCGGTCCATAGCGAGCCCTCAGTCTAGGCAGGCCGTTGGCAGGGCATGCCCGGAACAGCGCCGCTTTCCGGGCCTGGTTCGATGCTGCAGATATGCGCTGCGGTTGCGGGCTGCGCTGGGCTGCTGCAGGGGGCCTGACAGGCTGTAGGAATTTGCCTCACAAGGCCAGCGGAAAAACCGGGACTCAAGTTGGCGAATTGGGCTGATGTTTCCGGCTTGTTGCAGTCACTACAGTTCGTTTCACACCAGCCCCAAGCCCACCCGACTCCCACCCGACCCCACCCACCCCGAACGGATCTGACCCCATGAACACCGAACAAGTCCTCGCCGAAATCCGTGAAGCCAATCTGTCCTACCTGATGTTGGCGCAGACCCTGATCCGCACTGACCGGGACCAGGCGCTGTTCCGGCTGGGCCTGAGCGAGGACAACGCGGTGATGATTGCCGCGCTGACGCCGGCCCAGATGATGAAGATCGCCTCGGGCAACACCCTGCTGTGCAAGATGCGCTGCGACGACGAGCTGGTCTGGAGCCTGCTCACCAGCCACGGCAAGGGTGCTGCCAACGAGAGCGTGTCGCGCCTGCATGCGTCCATTCTCATGGCCGGTCGCCATCAAGAAGCTGCATGAGCTGACGCTGAGGAGCCAAGACCATGAGAACCAAAAGCATCCTGACCGAAGCCAAGCAGATCGATACCGCCGTGGAGCTGATCAAGCTTGGCGCCCGGCTGCAGGTGCTGGAAAGCGAGACCGACCTCAGCTATGAGCGCTTGCTGCGCTTGTACAAGGAGGTGGCGGGCCGAAGCCCCAGCAAGGGCCAGTTGCCGTTCTCGACCGATTGGTTCATGACCTGGCAGCCCAATATCCACGCCAGCCTGTTTCTCAACATCCACGAATACCTCAACAAGGTGGCCGCGCTCGATGAGATCGACAGCGTCATCAAGGCCTACAAGCTCTATCTGGAGCAGGTGGGCGCCCAGGGCCTGGAGCCGCAACTGTCGGTCACCCGGGCCTGGCGCCTGGTGAAATTTGTCGACAACGGCATGCTGACGATGACCGCCTGCAGCAAGTGCGGCGGGCACTATGTGACCCATCCGCATGAGATCGCCCGCCACTATGTCTGCGGCCTGTGCAACCCGCCGGCGCGTGCCGGCAAGGGCCGCAATGCCGGCGCCATCCGCCTGCCGAGTGTGCAGGAGTGCCTGGTCGATTGATATTTCCACGCTGGAGCGGCCAGGCCGGGCTCGAGCCCCGGTGATGATGGCCGATCTCAGGGTGGCTTTCCCGCAGTTCTGGCAGTGCTGGTGTGGCTGCCCCGCTCTTTGGTTTGGTTTCTTGCTTGTCTCCTCCTAGCACAGTCCCTGTGCTTTCTGGGCGGGCTCCTTGCGGAGCTCGCCCATTTTTTCTGGGCGCTGGCCAGGCATTGATACCCAGACTTCGGCAGCGTAAACCGCCTGGCTTATCAGTCGATCAGGCCGGTGACGCCCGGGCCAGACTGAGCGCATGCCGCGTCTGCCCGTTGATCTCTTTGCCTGGCCGCTGCGCCTCTGCGTCAAGCCGGCGCCCTGGCCGGCGCCGGCCCTGTTGACCTGGCTGGCCGCCTGGGCCCTGGCTTGGCTGCTGCCGCGCCTGTGGCATGGGCTTGGCCCGGCGGTGGCCTTTGGCCTGGCCACCGGCCTGGGGGCGGGGGTTGCGGTGCGCCTGCGCTCGGCCGGCCGGGTTCGGCGGGGCCTGGTGGCTGCCGGCTTCCCGGTGTCGGCGCTGGCCAGCGGCTGGGCCAACGCGGCGCTGTGGCCCGCCTGGGCCTGGCTGCTGCCGCTGGGCCTGCTGCTGGCCGCCTACCCCTTGCGGGCCTGGCGCGATGCGCCGCTGTTTCCCACCCCGCGCGGCGCGCTGGCCGGCCTGCAAGGCTTGACCCTGCTGGCGCCGGGGGCCCGGGTGCTGGACGCTGGCTGCGGCCTGGGCGACGGCCTGCTGGCGCTGCGTGCCGCGCTGCCGGGGGCGCGGCTGGAGGGTATCGAGTGGAGCTGGCCGCTGCGCCTGGCCTGCGCACTGCGCTGCCCCTGGGCCCAGGTGCGCCGGGGCGACATGTGGGGCGGTGACTGGCGGGGCCTGGGCCTGGTGTATTTGTTCCAGCGGCCCGAGAGCATGGCCCGGGCCTGGGCCAAGGCGCAGGCCGAGCTGGCACCCGGCGCCTGGCTGGCCAGCCTGGAGTTCGAGGTGCCCGGCCGCCCGCCCGATGCCGCCCTGCAGCCCGAGGCCGGCAAGCCGGTGTGGTTGTACCGGATGGTGTCGGCCACAGCGGCGGCCACAGCGGCGGGCACTCAACCCAGCCTGCCGCAGGCCGATAACCCCCCCAGGAAACCTGCCCGTCCGGGCCGGCACCGTCACCCAGCCTGATCGCCCCAAAACCATGTTCGTCATCGTCGGTTGGCTTCTTGCCATGGTCTGCATCTTCGGCGTGTACATCTTCCACGGCGGCAACATCGCGGTGGTGCTGCATGCGCTGCCCTTCGAGATGATCACCATCTTCGGCTCGGCCATCGGTGCCTTTCTGGCCAACAACCAGATGAAGGTGATCAAGGCCACGTTGAGGGGCCTGGGCCAGTGCTTCAAGGGCAGCAAGTTCAGCAAGGCCCGCTACCTGGAGCTGATGGCGCTGATGTTCGACATCCTTCAAAAAGCCCGCAAAGAGGGCCTGATGTCGATCGAGAAGGATGTGGAAGACCCGCACAACTCGCCGCTGTTCCAGAAGTACCCGGTGGTGGGTGCCGACCACCATGTCTGCGAGTTCATCACCGACTACCTGCGGATGATGGTCTCGGGCAACTTGAATGCGCATGAGATCGAAAGCCTGATGGACAGCGAGATCGAGACCCACCACCAGGAGGAGCATGCCGCCGTGGCGGCCATCGGCCGGCTGGCGGGCGGCCTGCCGGCCTTCGGCATCGTCGCGGCGGTGCTGGGTGTCGTCAACACCATGGGATCGGTGGGCCAGGCCCCGGCCATCCTGGGCGGCATGATCGCCTCGGCCCTGGTCGGCACCTTTCTGGGCATCTTGCTGGCCTATGGCTTCGTTGAGCCTTTGGGCGGCCTGCTGGAGCAAAAGGTCGAGGACGCCGGCAAGGAATACCAGTGCATCAAGACCACCCTGCTCGCGTCGATGCAGGGCTATGCGCCCCAGGTGGCCATCG
Organism: Betaproteobacteria bacterium; assembly: GCA_031366465.1. GTDB lineage: Bacteria > Pseudomonadota > Gammaproteobacteria > Burkholderiales > Burkholderiaceae_C > Pseudaquabacterium. Next base: position 6,749 of record JANLZT010000301.1, read on the forward strand.
AGTTCGGCCGCAAGGTGCTGTTCTCGGGCGACCGGCCGAGCTTCAGCGAACTCGAACAACACGTAAAGAAGAAGTGATCCCGATGATCCCAACCCTTCCGGGAGCTGACGATGGCAGGTGACGCTAAAAAGCTGCAGCCCATCATCATCAAGAAGGTCAAGAAGGGCGGCCATGCGGTGCATGGCGGGGCCTGGAAGATTGCCTATGCCGACTTCGTGACCGCGATGATGGCTTTCTTCCTGCTGATGTGGCTGCTGGGCAGCACCAGCGAGGGCGACAAAAAGGGCATTGCCGACTACTTCCAGAGCCCGCTGAAGGTGGCGCTGCTCAATGGCGGGTCGGGCTCGGGCGATTCGTCGAGCGTGCTCAAGGGCGGTGGCCAGGATCTCACCCGCTCGGGCGGCCAGGTCAAGCGCGGCGATGTGGACGCGCCGCGCTCCACCGTCAACCTGCAGGCGCTGCGCCACGAGCAGCGCGCGGCCGAGGCCGCCAAGCTGCAAGAGCTGAGCGAGCAGGTGCAGAGCGAGCTGATGAACAGCCCCAAGCTGGCCCAGTTTGCGTCGCAGATCAAGATGGACATGACCCGCGACGGCCTGCGCATCCAGATCGTCGATGAGCTGGCGCGGCCGATGTTTGATTCGGGCAGCGCGGTGGTCAAACCCTATATGCGCGAGCTGCTGCGGGCCATCGGCGGGGTGCTGCAGGAGGCGCCCAACCGGCTGACGCTGGAAGGCCATACCGATGCCACGCCTTTCCCTGGGGGCGACCGCGGCTACAGCAACTGGGAGCTGTCGGCCGACCGCGCCAATGCCTCGCGCCGCGAGCTGGTGGCCGGCGGCCTGACCGAGGAGCGGGTGCTGCGGGTGCAGGGCCTGGCCTTCAGCCAGCCCTTCAACCGCAAGGATCCGGCCGAGCCGCAGAACCGGCGCATCAGCATCATCGTGATGAACCGCGATGCCGAGGACCACTTCTACCGGCCCACCGCCGGTCTGGAGCAGCCGGAGGCCGCGCCGCCGGCCACCGGCCCGCCCAAGGTGCCACCCAAGCGACCTTGATCGGGCGCCGCGCAGGCGCGGATCTGCGGGGGGTTTGCGGTGCTTCTCGCCGCATGGCGGGCGCAGGCGCTGCCTAGACTCGTGACATCGTGCCTTGCCCCCGGCAGGCCGTGCTCGCGAGACCCCGCCAGGCCCGCGACGGTGCCGCTGGCATCGCCCGAGACCCTGGTCACCTGAAAGCCGCTGACCATGCCCACGCTCGACGCCGACAGCCTGTTGTCCGACCCCGCACCGCTCTGGTTCGACCACGCCAGCTTGAGGCTGGAGCCCGGCGCCGATGCGCCAGACGACACCCAGCCGGCTGGCCTGGCAGGCCCCAGCCTGGCCGACCAACACCTGCAAGCCGCACTGGCCAGCCTGGCCGCCACGACCGCTGGCCATCCTGTTGGCCGCCTTGTTGGCAGCCTTGTTGGCCAGCCCGGCGGCCGGCCCGCGCTGGCGGTGGTGCCACCCCCGGCGGCCGACCCGCTGGCCCAGGCCTTGCCCTGGCTGGTGCGCCACCTGGGCGTGGCGGCGGCGGTCGAGGCGGCGGTGGGCCCGGTGCACGAGGACCGCCCGCTGCCGTCCGACGATGTGCTGCCGGCGCTGCGCCGCATCGGCTTTGAGGCCCATCTGCAGCGCCGCACGCTGGCCAGCTTTGCCAAGGCCGACCTGCCCGCCGTGCTGCTCCTGCACAGCGGCGACAGCTGCGTGCTGACCGCGCGCTGGCAAGACGCCCAAGGGCAGGCCCAGTGCAGCGTGGTGTTGCCCGGCCCGCAGCCCGACGAGTTCAGCAGCGCCGAGGCCGAGATCGACGCCGAATACAGCGGCGTGGCGCTGGTGGTCAGCGCGCCGCGCCCACCGTTTGCGTCAGCCCTGGCGCGGGCCCGGGCGGCATCGGCATCGGCATCGGCATCGGCGTCGGCGATCGCGCCGGCCAGCGCAGCGGCGCTGCCCGGAACCTTGCCCCAGGCCGATGCGCTGGTCGCACTGGCAGCGGCGGTGCAGGGCGCCCAGCGGCTGCGTGGCGTGGCCAGCGCTGCGGGCGATGATGGCGTTCACAGCGAGCAGAGCGCCGGTGGCAGCCTGGCCCGCCCGGCGGCCAGTGCGCCGCAGTGGCTGGGCCAGCCCGGCCGGCCGGGCCAGCGGGTGGAGCCCATGTTGGGTGATCCAGCCGCCCCGGGCCAGGCCGGCGTTGCCGACGACCCCGCTGCGCCGCTGAACCTGCGCTTCATGCAGGGCGACCGCCGCATGGTCAGGCCGGGCCTGGCGATCCGACGCATCGGCCAAGCTGGGCGCGGTCTGCTGCGCCTGGCGGTGTGGGCCGGTCGGGGTGTGGGGCGCTGCGGCCGCGCGCTGCAGCGGGCCGGACTGTGGGCCGGCCCCTGGGCAAGCCAGGCGCTGGCCACGGCCAGGCGCTGTGGCGGTCGGCTGGCCAGGCCCGCGCTGTGGTCGCTGCTGCTGCGGCCGTGGCAGCGCTTGCTGCAGGCGCGCCGCCTGCGCCAGGCCCGCGTCGCCTTGGCAGGCAAGAACCTGCCGCTGCCCGTTGGACAGCCGGCGCCGGCTGCCGCCGTGCTGACCCGGCGGGTAGCGGCCAGCGGGCTGCTGCGCGCCATCCCGGCCGCCTGTGGCCGGGCCTGGACGCTGCTGGCCCAGCCACTTGCCGGGCTGCCGGGCCTGGCGGCCGGGTCGGTTTTATGCCTGTGGGTGGGCGCCCCGCAGGCCTGGGCCGGTATGGTCTCGGGCAGCAGCCTGCAGGCCCTGCGGGTGGCGCCGTCGCTGTTGCGCAGCGCCTTCCGGGCCGACCTGGACCAGGCCGCGCTGGCGCTGGCCGATCAGGCGCTGGCCGATCAGGTGCTGGTCGATCAGGCGCTGGCAACCCTGCAGGCCGCCAAGCAGTACCAGGATTGCCAGGCCGGCCAGCCCGGTGTCAGCCAAGCCCTGCCTGCTGAGCCGGGGTTGGTCACCACTGCGCTGCCGCTGCGCGTTGCGCGGCCGGCGGCCGCCGAGCGCGGGCGGTGCGCCGCCCGGCTGGGGCCGCAAGCGCCACCGATGCTGGCGGCGCGGCCGGCCCATCGGGGCCGCAGTGGGCCGCGCCGGGCCCGCCACGCCTGCCGCTGAACCCCGGGCCAAGGCTTGGCGGGCGGGCTCAAGTTCATGCGGCTGTGGCCGAAAACCCCGTCAGCCAGCCCGCTCCCAACCTCGAACCCATCCCAGCCAAGGACCGTCATGAGCCAAGCTTCCGACCTCAAGTTTCTGGTCGTCGACGACTTTTCCACCATGCGCCGCATCGTTCGCAGCCTGCTGCGCGAGATGGGCTGCAACAACGTCGAAGAGGCCGAGGATGGCGTCGCGGCGCTGCAAATGCTCAGGAGCAGCCGCTTCGACTTTGTCGTCAGCGACATCAACATGCCCAATATGAACGGCTTCGACCTGCTCAAGGCGATGAAGGCCGACGAGAACCTCCAGCGCATCCCGGTGCTGATGGTCACCGCCGAGGCCCGCAAGGAGGACATCGTGCTGGCCGCGCAAAGTGGCGCCGCCGGCTACGTGGTCAAGCCCTTCACCAAGGCCACGCTGGAAGAAAAGGTGACCAAGATCATGCACAAGCTGGCGGTCGCCGTCTGAGCATCGTCCGACCGCCCCCTGCGATCTGCCCCCAGCGCAGCCTGCCGATGCCCAGCCCCGCCCTGGCACCCCCGCCGGCTGCCGTCACGCCGATGGAGGTCTACCAGCAGATCGGTAACCTCACCCGCTTGTTGCACGACACGATGCAGCAGTTCACGCTGCACCCGCTGGGCGTGCTGCCGATGCTGCAGCAGGCCGCCGACGGCATCCCCGACGTCCGCAGCCGGCTGCGCTACATCGCCACCCAGACCGCTTTGGCGGCCGACAAGGTGCTGACCTCGGTGGACCGGGCCAAGGCCGAGCATGCGGCGATCCGAGCGCACACCGTCAGCCTGGCCGGCGCCCTGGCGGCCGACCCGGTGCAGGCGGTGGCCAGCGGCGCGGTGCAAGATTTTGTCAACACCGTGGAGGCCCGCACCCAGCGCATCGACGGCCACCTCACCGACATCATGCTGGCCCAGGACTTCCACGATCTCACCGGCCAGGTGGTGGCCCGGGTGGTCGCGCTGGCCAATGAGCTGGAAGCCAGCCTGGTCAAGTTGCTGGTGCGCGGCGTGCCGCCCGACCCGCGCGAGCGGCCCGACAGGGCGCTGTTCAGCGGCCCGGTGGTCGACCCCGCCGGCCGCGCCGACACGGTCAGCAGCCAGGGCGAGGTGGACGAGTTGCTGGCCGGCCTGGGGTTTTAGGGCCGGGCTGGGCCGATGCCGCAGCGATCCCCGGGGGCCGCTGTTGCTGGCCGCCTCAGGCCTCAGCGGCGCCGGCCGCCGCAGCCCGATCAAGGCCCGGCAATGGCCCGGCGATGGCCCGGCAATGGTCCGGTTTGTGCCCCCTATCACCGGCTATTGCCGGGCTTGGCCGCCGGGCGCCGCTCCTACCATGGCTGGTCCCCCCTTGCCGTCAAGCCCAACGCCATGCCTCAAGCCTTGTTGACCGCCCCAGACTCCCTGCCGACCCTGCCAACCCTGCCGAGCCCGCCGACGCTGCCAACCCTGCCGACGCTGTCCCTGGCCGAGCTGGTCAACGAGGCCCAGCGCCTGCAGCAAGCCGGCCAGGCCGGGGCGGCTGTGGCGCTGTACCAGCACTGGATCGCCAGCGGGCCGCTGCCGATGCGGCATGTGGCCTGCTTCAACCTGGGCGCGCTACTGGGTCTGTTGAACCGCGCTGAAGCGGCCCAGGCCGCCTACAGCCAGGCCATCGCCTGGCAGCCCGACTTTCCGCATGCCCGGCTCAACCTGGGCCATCTGCAAGAGCGTGCCGGCCACCCTGAGGACGCGCTGGCGCAGTGGCGCGCGGTGACCGCCGGCCATGCGCCGACCGACCTGAAGGTGCATGCCTGGAACAACACCGGCCGGCTGCTGGAGTCACTGCGCCGCTACCCCGAGGCCGAGTCCGCGCTGACCCAGAGCCTGTTGCTCGACGCCCGGCAGACCAGCGTGATCCAGCACTATGTGCACCTGCGCCAGAAGCAATGCGCCTGGCCGGTCTACCAGGCAGTGGGGCAGACGACACCCAACAGCCTGCTCTCGGGCACCTCCTTGCTGGCGATGATGAGCGCCAGCGACGACCCGGCGCTGCAGTTGCTGGCCGCCACCCGCTTTGCCCATGAGCGGGTGCCGCGCCCGCCGGCCGTGGCCCTGCACCGCAGCATGCCGCCGCGCAGCGGCCGGGTGCGCATCGGCTACCTGTCGGGTGATTTGCACATGCATGCGGTGGGCCTGCTCACGCCCGAGCTGTTCGAGCTGCACGACCGCAGCAAATTCGAGATCTGGGGATTCTGCTGGACGCCCGAGAGCGACCAGCCGCAGCGCAAACGCCTGGTGGCGGCGATGGACCACCTGGTGCGGCTGGGCGGGGTGGACGACGCAACAGCCGCACGCCTGATCGCCGAGGCCGGCATCGACGTGCTGGTCGATCTGCAGGGCCTGACCAGCGGCGCCCGCCCAGCAATCCTGGGCCACCGCGCGGCACCGGTGCAGGTCAGCTACCTGGGCCTGCCGGGCACCTCGGCCCTGCCCGGGGTCGACTGGATCCTGGCCGACAGCTACGTGATGCCGCCCGCGCTGGAGCCCTATTGCACCGAGCGGCCGATCCGGCTGCCGCATTGCTACCAGGTCAGCGACCGCCAGCGCGAGGTGGGCCCGCAGCCGGCGCGCGCCACTTACGGCCTGCCCGACGACCAGTTCGTGTTCTGCTCCTTCAACAACAACTTCAAGTTCACGCCCGAGGTGTTTGGCGCCTGGATGCGCATCCTGGGCCAGGTGCCCGGCAGCGTGCTGTGGCTGCTGGCCGACAACGACACCGCGCGCGAGAACATGCTGCGCTGTGCCGATGCCCACGGCATCCCGCGCGCCCGGCTGATCTTTGCGCCCCGGGTGGCGCCACCCGAGTACCTGGCGCGCTTCCAGTGCGCTGACCTGGTGCTCGACACCTTCCCCTACAACGCCGGCACCACCGCCAGTGACGCGCTGTGGATGGGCACGCCGATCCTCACGCTGTCGGGGCGCAGCTATATCTCGCGCATGGCCGGCAGCCTGCTCAGCGCCGTGGGCCTGCCCGAGCTGGCCACCACCAGCCTGGCCGACTACGAGCGGCTGGCGGTGCAACTGGGCCGGCAGCCGGCGCGCATTGCGTCCTACAAGCGCTACCTGGCCGAGCAGGGCCGCAGCTCAGCCTTGTTTGATCTGCCGCAGATCGTGCGCGACATCGAGG
>JANLZT010000833.1:0-2002 GCA_031366465.1 Betaproteobacteria bacterium
CGCGCCCGAGCTGTGGCCGCTGGGAAAGCTCAGGCCCGGCACCGCCAGTGCGCCGTCCAGCGGGGGTGGCCGCAGCCTGCCAAAGCCCAGTTTGAGGCCGGTGTTGAGCACACCATTCCCGGCGATGGCCAGCACCCAGCCGGCCGCCAGCACCGGCTGGCGCCGCAGCAGCAGCCCCAGCGTGCCGATGATGCACAGCCCCGTCAGGGTGGCGGTGTCGGCGGCATGGGTGAGGCCGGCAAACACCTGGCGCACGGCAGTTGGCACTTGCGGGCCCAAGGCCGTGAGCAGGGCCCGGTCGGCCGCATCGAGCGTGGGGTAGGCCGCCAGTTGCCAGGCCAGGGTGGCAAACACGGCCGCTGCGACGACGATGACGGCCAGGCCGATGGCCACCGGCTGCAGGCCCGCGCTACCGGCTGGCGGGCCTGCACCGGCCGCTGCCGCTGGCGGACTGGCCAGGCCGCGCGCTGCCATGCCAGTCAGCAACAGCAGTGCCGCCAGCATCGCCAAGTACAAAGCCAGCCCATGCTGGCCGGCCCAACCGGCCCAACCGGCCAAATCGGCCAGCGCTGGCAGGCCAGCGGCGTCGGTCGTCATGGCAGGCGCCCCACCGCCACATCGGTGGCGCTGTGCTGCACAAAGGCGTGGCGCTGGGCGTCATGGTCCCAGCGCTCGATGCGGCAGTGGCCGGCGGGCGCGCCCGGCCCCCAGCGCAGCAGGTTGACCGAGTTCGGCACGCCGTCGCGCACCCGCCACGACACGGCGGTGCCCGCCTGCACCGCCCACATCGGCCGCGCCAGCCCCGGCAGGCTGGCCACATAGGGCAGGTGGATGTGGCCGCCCAACACCAGGTCGGCGCCCGCAGCGGCCCAACGCGGCAGGGCAGCGGCCTGGCCGCGCAGCAGGTTGTGGGCCTCACTGGGCTGCTGCACCGCCACTGGCTGGTGCACCACCACCACCCGCAACTGTGCCGGGGTGGCGCTGGCCAGCCGCCGGGCCACGCGCGCTGTCTGCGCGACTGAGACCTGGCCGTTCTTGTGCCGCCACCAGCGGGTGGTGTTGACGCCCAGCACCAGCAGGTCAGGCGCCGAATGCACGGGCTCCAACACCTCACCAAAGGCTGCCTGGTAGCGGGCATAGGGCCGGCACAGCCGCGCGCCCAGGTTGACCAGCGGGATGTCGTGGTTGCCTGGGATGGCCAGCCAGGGTGTGCCCAGGCTGTCAACAAAGGCGCGCGCGGCCTGGAACTGCGACCGCCGCGCGCGTTGGGTGATGTCGCCTGAGAGCACCAGCAGATCGGGTTGCAGCTGCTGCGACAGGGCGGCCAACGCGGCCATCACGGCCGGCTGCTGGGTGCCGAAGTGCGGGTCTGACAGTTGCAGCAGCAGCGCCATCAGGCCGCACCCGCACCCGCATCCGCATCGGCACCCGCAGCCACGGCCTGGCCGGTGATGGCCGGTGCGCCCGCCGGCTTGAGCAGCATCAGCGCCCGCGGCGCGACCCGAAACACCAGCGGCAGCCGCAGTCGGCCGACCTCCCCGTCGAAGGCCACCTTCACGCTGCGGCCGGCCCAGCCCAGCCGGGGCCGCACCACCAGGCGCTGGCAGTCAAAGCTGTCGAGCGTGTCGGCCTCGCCCAGCCGGCCCATCGCGCCGCGCAGCAGCAGGCCCAGCAGCGCCCACACCCCCACCGGGCGCAGCACCACGGCGGCGATGCGGCCCTGGTCCAGCGCGGGTGCCAGCGGCAGGCCCACCTGTTCGAGTTGCAGCCGGTTGTTGCCGACAAACAAGGTGGTGGTGGTCACCGCGCGGGCCTGGCCGTCGGTCTCGATACGCAGCCGCAAGCGCCGGTGGCGGCCCAGCACGGTGGCCAGCGCCGCCCCCACAGCCACCCAGCGCCGCCGGCCAAAGCGGGCCTTGTAGGCCTCGCGGTCCTGCAGCAGGTCGGGGTACATCCCCAGGCTGGCATTGACCAGAAACACCCGGTCATTGACCTGGCCCAC
>JANLZT010000836.1:0-2050 GCA_031366465.1 Betaproteobacteria bacterium
AGGCCGCGCAGCACCAACTCGGCGTCGTTGGCGGCCACGCCCAGGCCGAGCTGGCCATGCAGCTTGAGCATCCGCAGGTGCAGCGCCTGGTCGCGGGTGACCACCGCGCCCATCAGCACATCGGCGCCGCCCGAGGGGTATGTGGTCAGCGCGTGCATCACGATGTCCACATCGTGATCAAAGGCCCGCAAGGCCAGGCCGGCGCCCCAGGTGTTGTCCAGCGCCGTCGTCACGCTGCGGGCCCGGGCGGCCTGCACCAGCGCCGGCAGGTCAGGGAACACCATCGTCACCGAGCCAGGTGCTTCCAGCCAGACCAGTTTTGTGCGGGCGCTGATGCGGGCCGCCAGGTCGGCGGCGTCCATCGGGTTGTAGAACTGGTGGCTGATGCCCCAGCGCGACAACACACTGGCGGCCAGGTCGGCCGACGGGCCGTAGACATTGGCCGGCAGCAGCAACTCATCGCCCTGGCCCAGCAGGCCCAGGTTGACGTTCATGATCGCCGCCAGGCCGCTGGGCGACAGGATGCAAAAGCGGCCCCCCTCCAGCGTGGCCAGGCGTTCTTCGAGCAAATAGGTGGTGGGCGTGCCGCGCAGGCCGTAGGTGTAGCCGGTCTTGGCGGTGTAGCTGCGCCCGCGCATGGCGGCCACGTTCGGGAAGATCACCGTCGAGGCCTTGAACACGCCAGGCGGCACCGCCGCCCAGGTGTCGGGTGGCTGGTAGGGGTGCTGGATCAGCTGGGTCATCAAGTCGTCAGCGGTCGGCATGGCGGGCTTCCTGGATGTCGTCTCAAATGGCCTGGCCGATCAGGTCGTGGCCCTCGGCGCCGACGATGCGGGCCCGGATGAACTCGCCCACCTTCAGCGTCTTGCTGGCTTTCTCGGGCGGTAGCAGGCGCACCGTGCCGTCGATCTCGGGCGCGTCGGCATAGCTGCGGCCGGTGCCGCCTTTGCGGCCCAGCGCGGGGGCGCGGTCCACCAGCACCTGCATGGTGGCGCCGATGCGGCGCTTGAGCCGCTCTGTCGAGACCTGCTCGGCCACCGCCATGAAGCGGGCCCGCCGATCCTCGCGCAACTCGGTGGGCAGTGCGCCGGGCAGCGCATTGGCGGTGGCGCCGGCCACTGGTGAGTAGGCAAAGCAGCCGGCGCGGTCGATCTGGGCCTCGCGCACGAAGTTGAGCAGGTGTTCGAACTCGCCTTCAGTCTCCCCCGGGAAACCGGCGATGAAGGTGGATCGGATCACCAGCTCAGGGCAGGCCTGGCGCCATTTGAGCAAGCGCTCCAGGTTGCGCTCGCCGCTGGCCGGGCGCTTCATGCGCCTGAGCACATCCGGGTGGCTGTGCTGGAAGGGCACGTCCAGGTAGGGCAGCACCCGGCCGGCAGCCATCATCGGCAGCAGCTCGTCCACATGCGGGTAGGGGTAGACATAGTGCAGCCGCAGCCACGCGCCATGGGCGGCGGCCAGTTCGGCGAGCTGCTCGCACAGCTCGGTCATGCGGGTCTTGACGGGCCGGCCATCGAAGAAACCGGTGCGGTACTTGACATCCACCCCGTAGGCGCTGGTGTCCTGGCTGACCACCAGCAGCTCCTTGACGCCGTTCTCGAACAGCGCGCGCGCCTCGGCCAGCACATCGCCCACCGGCCGCGACACCAGATCGCCGCGCATGCTCGGGATGATGCAGAAGGTGCAGCGGTGGTTGCAGCCCTCGCTGATCTTCAGGTACGCGTAGTGCCGCGGCGTCAGCTTGATGCCCACCGCCGGAATCAGGTCGACGAACGGGTCGTGCGGCTTCGGCGCATGGCGGTGCACCGCGTCCATCACCTCCTGCGTGGCGTGCGGGCCGGTCACCGCCAGCACCTTGGGATGGATCTGGCGCACGAGGTTGGAGCCATCGGCCGCCGTCTTGGCACCGAGGCAGCCGGTGACGATGACGCGGCCGTTCTCGGCCAGCGCCTCGCCGATGGTGTCGAGGCTTTCCTTGACGGCGCCATCGATGAAGCCGCAGGTGTTGACGATTACCAGGTCGGCGCCGGCGAAGGTCTTGCTCGTCGCG
>JANLZT010000318.1:0-2413 GCA_031366465.1 Betaproteobacteria bacterium
CCATCAACCCGCAACTGGCCGCCCGCCTGGCCCGCGCCCTCGACCGATGGAGCGCGCTGGCCGAGCCCTGGCGCGGTGCGGCGCGTGAGGCGGTGGCCCGGGTGGCAGCCAGCAACCGGCTGAGCGACGATGTGCGCGAGATCGTGGGCAAGGCGCTGGACGGCGCCTGACCGCCGACGTCCGGCCCTTCCGGCCCTGCCGGACACCCAGCGCGGCCGGCCCGCTCAGCGCATGAAGCCCAGGTTGCGCGCCGCGCCAAAGTTGCGCAGATTGGGCAGCACCTGGACGAGTTGGGCCTCGCCCAAACCCCACCAGCGCAGCAGGGTGGCCGCATATTGATCGACCGACTGGGTGGGGATCCAGCGGCCCTGCAGCTCCCAGTCGTCCACGCCCACGTCATCCGGCCCGCCGGGCAGCAGCGACGGGTAGACGCCATAGCCCTGGCCGCCGGCCACCGCCGCGCCCATCACCAGTTGGTGGTTGCCCCAGGCATGGTCGGTGCCGCAGCTTGAATTGGGCGCCAGCGTGCGGCCGAAATCGCTCTGGGTGAACAAAGTCACCCGGTCGGCCATGCCAGTGGCCTGCAGCGCCTGCCAAAAGGCCGCCATGGCCTGCACCGACTCTTGCAGCAGGGCCGCATGCACGCCGCCCAGCGCGTCGCCGCCGATCTGGTCGGCATGGGTGTCGAAGCCGCCCATCTGCACAAAAAACACCTGGCGGCTGCCACGCACGGTGCTGCGGGCGTTGACAAAACGGGCCACCTGGTAGAGCTGGGCGCCCAGGTCGTCGGTGAAATAGTTGCAGCGCCAGCGCGCCCCGCACCGCGCTGTACTGGGCATGCCGCGCAACGTCGAAGGGCGGCGGCATGTTGATGCCGTCATTGCCGCCGTAGTAGAAAAGGCAGACCAGGGCCTTGTAGTCGTCGGCTGCGGCCAGCGGCACCGGGCGACGACAAGGAGCCCAGCAGCGACCCCAGCAGCGGCGCCCCCAGGGCCCCGGCGGCCAGCGCGCCGCCCAGGCCCAGCAGGCGGCGGCGCTGCAGCGTGGCGGCTGGCAGGCGGTCAATGATCGGTGGATGCATGGTTTTCTCCTGCTGCGGCCGGGCCGGCAAAGCGCTTGCTCACTGCAGCACCTGGTAGGCCGGCGCGGCAAACACCAGGTAGGCGGCGCTGCGAACCCGCTCGCTGCGCCAGTCGCCTTGGGGCCCGTCAGCGGGCCAGGCATTCACCGCCGCGACGATGCGGGCCTTGGCCGCCGCACTCATGCGGCCACCGGTGGCCAATGCCACCAACCGGTCCACCAGCCGGGTGGCATCGGCGGCGTCGGCCCTGAAGGCGCTCAGGTCAACCTGCGTGCCCAGTGCGTCAGGCACTGAGCTTGAAGGCGCCACGCCGTCGTAGTACAGCATCTGGTTGATGAAGTTCAGCCGCACAAAGGCGGTATTGGCGTTGTGGATGCCAAGCGCCGGCCCGACCAGCGGAGTGCCGGCCACCGGAAAGTTGGGCGGGTAGAAATTGAACACCGACGGGGCGATGAAGACATGCTGGCGCAACTCCTCGCCCCACCACCAGCCCCGCGCCTCGCCGTCACTGCGGCCATTGAGCGCGCGCAGCAGGCCGGTCATCATCAGCACCGGCTCGCGCAGCTTCTCGGCCACCAGCGGAGGCGCCGAGTTGCGGGCCTCGGTGTCGAGCAGGATCGAAGCCACGGTGGCGGCCAGGTCACCGCGCTGCCCCGTGCCAAAACTGCGGCCGGCAGCGCCCAGCCACAGGCCCAGGTAGCCGAACTGGTCCGATCCGGCCATGGTCCCGGCGCCCTGGGCGCCCTGGGCGCTCAGCTCGGTGAGGGTCAGGTCGGCCTCACCGGCGCTGCTGGCAAAGCTGAGCTGGGCGCTGTCGGCAGGCACCTGGGACAGTTGCAGATCGGTCAACAGCGTGGCCTGGGCGCTGGCCGGCAGCAGGGTGGCCAGCGCGACGGCCAGGGTGATGGCCAGGGTGACGGCGAGGGTGGCGGCCAGGGATTGGGCGACGCGCTGGGGGTGGGCTCTTGGGCTGGGCATGGGCGGCTGGCGTTGGTGGACTTGCTGCACCCTAGTGGCAGGCCCCGCGCTGGCTGTAACAAGGGGTGCGGGCCGCAGGCGCGGCCCGCGCGCTTAGCTGATCACCGATTGCTGGGCGATGCCCGCATCCACCAGCACATGTTGGCCGGTCATGCCGTCGCTGTCGTCGGCCGCCAGGAACAGCGTGGCGCGCGCCACATGGCCGCTGTCGAGCCTGAGCTTGAGGCACTGGGCATCGAGAAAAGCCTGGTCGGCGGCTGCATCCCGGTGCAGCGTGGTCTGGCGCTCGGTGACGATGGCGCCGGGCACCAGCGCATTGACGCGGATATTGCGCGGCCCCAGCTCGCGCGCCAG
>JANLZT010000124.1:0-3548 GCA_031366465.1 Betaproteobacteria bacterium
CTTCGCGCCAGCAGCGGCTGACATGGCTGTCCGAGCCGATGGCCAGCGGCACGCCCGCGTCCAGCCAGCCGCGCAGGTCGCACAGGCCGTCGCCCAGGTTGGCCTCGGTGCTGGGGCAGAGCACCACGCCGGCACCGCTGCGGGCCACCGCGTCCACCTCGGCGCGCAGGCTGTGGGTGGCATGCACCAGTTGCCAGCGGGCGTCGAGCAGGCCTTGCTGGGCCAGCCATTCGATGGGCCGGGCGCCGGTGGCCAGCAGGCAATCGTCAACCTCGGCAGTCTGCTCGGCGACATGGATGTGGATAGGGCCGGCAAAGCCCTCGGCCAGGCTGCGCAGGGCGTGGACGGCAGCCGGTGCAGCCGCACGCAGCGAGTGGACACACAAGCCGGCGTTCAGCGGTGGCGCGCCGCTGCGGCTGCCAAGTGCGCCAGACGCACGCTCGGCGATGCGGCCCGCCGAGGCCCAGACGCTGGCGGCACTGCTGGCAAAGCGGCGCTGGTCGTCGCGCAACGTAGGCTGGTTGAAGCCGGCGCGCTGGTAGAGGGCCGGCATCAGGGTCAGGCCGATGCCCACCTCGGCGGCAGCATCGGCCAGCGCCCAGGCCATCTCGTCGGGGTCGGCATGGGGTTGGCCGCTCACTTGGTGGTGCAGGTAGTGGAACTCGCAGACTTGCGTGTAGCCGCCCTGCAGCAACTCAAGGTAGAGCTGGGCCGCGATGGCGCGCAGTTGATGCGGTTGGATGCGCAGCGCCACCGCGTACATGCGCTCGCGCCAGGACCAGAAGTCATCACTGGCCTCGGTCTCGCGCCGCTCGGCCAGGCCGGCAAAGGCGCGCTGGAAGGCATGGCTGTGGGCATTGACCAGGCCGGGCAGCAGCGGTCCGCTGAGCACCTGGGCGCCTGCCGGGGGCGTGGCCACGCCGGGCTGCACTTGCGCCCATCGGCCATCGACGCCGATGCGCAGCAACACCTGAGCCTGCCAGCCACCGGGCAGCCAGGCCTGGGGTGCCCACAACAGCGAGGGATCGGCGATTTCAGGCATCAGCGCGCCAGTCCAGCATCGTCTGCAGCAGCGTGCGCAGTACCGGGGTGACTTGGGCCACCCGGTCCGGCGCCAACACCCAGGGCGGGTCCTCGGCCATGTAGCTGGACCAGCACATCTCCAGTTGCACCGCCTGCACACCGTCTTGCGGCCGGCCGTACTGGCGGGTGATGTAGCCGCCCTTGAAGCGGCCGTCGGTGGCATGGCTGAACCGGCTTTGCCGCGCCAGCACCTGCATCAGCGCGGCCCGCAGTGCCGGGCTGCAACTGCTGGCGTTGGCGGTGCCCAGGTTCAGGTCGGGCAGCTGGCCCTCGAACAGCCAGGGCAGTTGCGAGCGGATGCTGTGGCCGTCCCACAGCAGGGCATGGCCGTGCTGGGCTTTGAGCCGCGCCAGCTCGGCCGCCAGGGCTTGGTGATAGGGCTGCCAGTGGCTGGCCAGGCGCTGCTGCACCTCGGCCTGATCCGGCGCCTGGCCATCGCGGTAGAGCGCATCGCCGGTGAAGAAACGGGCGGGGCACAGCTCAGTGTTGTTGACGCCGGGGTACATCGGCGCGTTCTCGGGCGGCCGGTTCAGGTCGATCACATAGCGCGATTGCTGCGCCACCAGCAGGCCCGCGCCGATCTGGCGCGCAAAGCCGTACAGCGCTTCGAGGTGCCAGTCGGTGTCCTCCAGCGCGCTGGCGCGCTCGGCATAGCGCGCTTGCAGGGCCGGCGGGATGCGGGTGCCGACATGGGGCAGGCTGACCAGCAGCGGGCTGTTGCCACGCTGCAGCGTGAAGACGGGGTGGGTCTCAGTCATGGTCTCGCTCCTGCCCGCCGCAGACCACGCGGGCTTGCGGGTGGTGGCCAAACCAGTAAGCCAGCTCGGCCGGGTGGTCCAGTTGCCAGGCCACAAAGTCAGCGCGCTGGCCGGCCCGCAGTCGGCCGCGGTCGTGCAGGCCCAGCGCGCTGGCGCCGTGCAGCGTCATGCCACGCAGGGCTTCTTCGGGCGTCAGGCCGAACAGGGTGCAGGCCATGTTGAGCATCAACAGCGGCGACAAGCTGGGCGATGAGCCCGGGTTGTGGTCGGTGGCGATGGCGATGGGCACGCCGGCCGCGCGCAAGGCAGCCACCGGCGGCAACCGGGTCTCGCGCAAAAAGTAATAGGCCCCGGGCAGCAGCACCGCCACCGTGCCGGCGCTGGCCATCGCCTGGATGCCGGCGGGGCTCAGCCATTCGAGGTGGTCGCAGGACAGCGCGCCGAACTCGGCCGCCAGCGCGGCGCCGCCCTGGTCGCTCAACTGCTCGGCATGCAGCTTGACCGGCAGGCCCAATTGGCGGGCCGCCTCGAACACCCGGCGGGTCTGGGCCGGCGTGAAGGCGATGTGGTCGCAAAAAGCATCCACGGCATCCACCAGGCCCTGGGTTTTCAGGCTGGGCAGCCATTGGCAGACGGCGTTGATGTAGGCGTCGGGCCGGCCGTCGAACTCAGGCGGCAGGGCATGCGCGGCCAGGCAGGTGGTGCGCACGGTCAGCGGCAGTTCATGGGCCAGCAGCCGGGCGATGCGCAGGCAGCGGGCCTCGTGTTCGGCCGATAGTCCGTAGCCCGATTTGACCTCCAGCGTGGTCACGCCCTCGGCCATCAGCGCCCGTGCCCGGGCTTGCGCGCCGTGCCACAGCTCACCATCGCTGGCGGCGCGGGTGGCGGCCACGGTGGACCGGATGCCGCCGCCGGCCCGGGCGATCTGCACGTAGCTGGCGCCCTGCAGGCGTTGCTCGAACTCCAGCGCGCGCTGGCCACCGTAGACCAGGTGGGTGTGGCAATCGACCAGGCCGGGGGTGACGAGCGCACCGTCCAGGTCGTGCTCGGCTTGGTGGGTTTGACGGGCCGGCAGGTCGGCGGTGGCGCCGACCCAGGCCAGGCGGTCGCCGTCGGTGATCAGGGCGCCGTCGTCGATCAGGCCCCAGCCGCTGGGGCCGGCCAGCGTGGCGATGCGGGCGTTGTGCCAGAGGATGGTCATGCTGCGGGGCTCTCGGTTGAAGCCCAAAGCCACCAGGCCTGGGGCAGGGGGTCGGCAGGGGTTATATCTGACTCAAGCGGCTGCCAGCACAGGCTTGCCGGGGCCGACGCAAACCACAGCAGGGCCATCGCCGGCAGGGCTTGACGTGCCGGCCCGGCACCGGGCACGGCGGTGATTTGGCAGCTACCGGCCATGCGGGTGAACAGGCCGCACACGGTGCCGGGCGGCTGCCAGCCTTGCCCCGGCTGGGCCTGCTGCAGGCCGCCGGGGCGCTGGCGCAGCATCAGGTTCAGGTCGCGGGTGGGGCCGTCCAGCAGCCGGCAGTCGGTGGCAGCAGTGCCGTCAAACTGCAGCGGTGCATCGGCCGGGCCTTGGGCGTGGCTGCGGCCGTTGATCGTCAGCGTCACGCCCGCGCCTTGCAGCACCACCAACCAGCGCTGCACGCCGTCGAAGCTGGAAAACGGCCCGTCGGCGGCGATCTCGGCCACGCTCAGCCGCAGCCGCCA
>JANLZT010000142.1:0-2515 GCA_031366465.1 Betaproteobacteria bacterium
GGTTGAAGGCCACCGTATCGATCAGAAAGTCCCACACCCCCGGCGGGTTGACGGCATTGATGGTGACGCTGGTGATGCCGCCGGCGTTGACCATGTCCACCAGCGCAAAGCCCGAGTTGAAGTTGGGCAGGATGTTGTTGACCGCCTGGGTGGCCACCTTGGCGCTGCCGTTGAAGGCATCGACCACATAGGACTGCAGAAAGGTCTCGCCATTGAACAGCGCGAAGCTGACCTCGGTGGTGGCAAAGCTGGGGTTGATGTCTATCGTCAAGGTGGTGGCCAGGCCATGGCCGAAATCGGCGGTGCCATAGACGTTGGGGGTGGTGGCGAACGCGATGGCCGGGAAGAAAGTGGCCAGGCCCAGCACCACGCCGCCGCTGAAGCTGGCCTCGGGCGTGACGATGGTTTGCGGGCCGGGCACGGCCACAAAAATGCTGGGGCCCTGCGGCGTGGTGGGCGGATCAAAAGTGACCAGGCCGGTGGCGGCCTGGGCGGTAGGCAGCGCGATGCCCGCCAGGGCCAGGCAGGTTGCGGCGATCGTATTGGCAAGTGTCTTGGTCATGGCGGGCCTCTGTGTTGGGGGTGGTGATCAGGCGCGAGAAAGCGCCTCACCGCTCACACAGAGCATGCAGCCGATGCACAGATACCTGGCAACCCCTGCCAAGGGCCGGTCAATTGGTAAGCGCCTGCAACGCTGGCTTGCGGGCGTCGGCCATCAAGCCACCGCCGCAAAGTCGATCAGCACCTTCATCGCCTGCTTGCGGTCACTGGCCAACTCAAAGGCCTCGCGCGCCTGCGCCATCGGGAAGGCGCGGGTGATCAGCGGGGCCAAATCCACGCGCCGCTCATTGATCAGCCGCACCGCCAGCGCAAACTCGGCATGGAATCGGAAGCTGCCCAGGATGGACAGCTCCTTGGCCACCACCATGTTCTGCGGGATGCTGACATCCCCGCCCAGGCCCAGCTGCACCACCACGCCGCGCGGGCGCATCACGGCCAGGCCGTCGCGCAGCGCGCGCTCATTGCCCGAGCATTCCAGCATCACGTCAAACGTGCCCTTGTCAGCCGAATAGCCAGCCACCCAATCGCGCTCGGCCGCCACGTTGATGGTGCGGTGGGCGCCCAAGGCGCGGGCCACCGCCAGCGGCTCATCGACCACGTCGGTGACCACGATCTCGGCCGCGCCGTGCACCCGGGCGGCCACCAGCGCCAGCGCGCCGATGGGCCCGCAGCCCGACACCAGCACCCGCTTGCCCAGCAGCGGCCCGGCGCGCGACACGCCGTGCAGGCCCACTGAGAAGGGCTCGGCCAGCGCCGCCTGCTGCAGCGGGATGCCATCGGCCACGATATGGCACTGCGAGGCATCGCAGACCAGCGCATCGCGGAAGGCGCCCTGGACGTGCGGCATGCGCATCGCGCTGCCGTAGAAGCGCATGTCCAGGCACTGGTTGGGCAGGCCTTCCAGGCAGTATTTGCAAGCCGCGCAGGGCCGGCTGGGGTTCACCGCCACCCGGTCGCCCACCTTGACCGAGGTGACGTCATCGGCCACCGCGGCAACAGTGCCGGCCACCTCATGGCCCAGCACCATCGGCTGCTGGATGCGCACCGTGCCAAAGCCGCCATGGTGGAAGTAGTGCAGGTCCGACCCGCAGATGCCGCCATAACCCACCCTCACCAGCACCTGGCCGGGGCCGATGTCACCGGCGTCTTGCTCGTCCAGGCGCAGGTCGGTGGGGGCGTGGATGACGAGGCAGAAGCAGCGGTAGCGCATTGGGGGGGTCCTGAGGGTGGATGAGGTACCGGTAACTATTTTGCCGTGGTCTGGGGGCGGCCCACCACGGCAGGCTTGTGCT
Source organism: Betaproteobacteria bacterium (assembly GCA_031366465.1). Taxonomy (GTDB): domain Bacteria; phylum Pseudomonadota; class Gammaproteobacteria; order Burkholderiales; family Burkholderiaceae_C; genus Pseudaquabacterium. The sequence goes on from JANLZT010000142.1 coordinate 1,854, forward strand.
GGGCCCCGTGGCGTTGGGAGAGCAGTGGCCCGGCGGGGGCAACGCGGCGCGCGGCCTATCAAAAAAATTGGACGAGCCGCCATTTTTAAGAACAATCTGCTTCTTGTATGGAAAACCTGGGGCCGCCGTGATCGGGTATGAATTTATTGCCGCCCAGCTAGCGCTGCGCATGCCGCCTGTGCAGCGCCCCGCGCAGTTGCGGCCCGTCACGCGCATCGAGCCCATGGCCGACTTGCTGGCCGTTCCCCGCCAAGTGGCACCGGCGGACGACGCCACGCTGCTGGATCACCTGCTCTTCGCCCTGAAGCACGAAGACCTGAACCTCGCCCTGCTGCTGGAAGGATTGCGGCTGGTCAGCGCCGAAGAACTTTCGGCTGCGCTGGCCGCACAGCGTACTGGCAGTTACCTGCGCAAGGCCGCCTTTCTTTGGGAGAAGGCGCACGGCAGCGAGCTGCCACTGCCCTGGGACAGCACGGGCGGCAACTATGTCGACCTGTTCGATGCGGACGCCTACTACGTCGGCCCCGTATGGGAGCGCAGCCAGCGCCTGCGGGTCAACTTCAACGGCATCGGCCCCTTCGAGTTTTGCCCGATGGTGCGGCGCGACGAAGCCTTGGCCGGGCGTGGCCAAAACGTGCTGGACAGCTTGCGTGCCTGGGCTG
>JANLZT010000148.1:0-3560 GCA_031366465.1 Betaproteobacteria bacterium
GCCTGGGGCTGTGGGCCTGCCTGGGCCCGGCAGCGGCCCAGACCGCCGCGCCCGCTGGCGTGACCCCGCCGCCCGAGGGCCCACCGCCCAGCGTGCGCTACACGCCGCTGGCCGCCGACGGCCCGCTGCTCTACCCGCGTGCGCCGGGGCGGGATGCCGAGCCCGGCAGCGTCTTGCGCGGCGATGCCGAGGGCCGCTCCGGCCTGGCCTATGCCGTCAATGCGGCGGTGGCCCGGCTGCTGGTGGAGGTGGATCGCGATGCCGTGCCCGCCGACGGCCAAAGCCCCGTCAAGCTGAAGATCGCCGTGCTGGGCCGGGACGGCCAGCCGCTGCGCCAGACCGTCTACCTGACGCTGGAGCATTCGGGCGGCCGGCTGCTGCTGCCCGGTGCCCGCACCGATGAGTTCGGCCCGCGTGCGATGGACGCCGACCGCGCCACCCCGGGCGTGCAGCTCGCCGTGGCCGGCGGCAGCGCCGAGATCACGCTGCTGGCGCCCGACCAGGCGATGGACGTGCGGGTTCGGGTGTCGGCCGGCAACCAGGAGGCCGCCGGCAGCATCAGCTTTGTGCCCGAGCGCCGGCCGATGATCGCCGCCGGCCTGGTCGAAGGCACCCTCAACCTGCGCAATGGCGGTGTGCAGCCGGTGCAGCGCGGTGATGTGTTCGAGCGCGAGATCCGCCAGTGGAGCCGCCGCCTGGACGGTGACAAGGGCGACATCGCGGCGCGCGCCGCCTTCTATTTGAAAGGCACGGTGCGCGGTGATTTGCTGCTGACCGCCGCCTACGACAGCGACAAGGAGACCCGCGCCCGGGTGCTGCGCGACATCCGGCCGGACGAGGTCTACCCGGTCTATGGCGATTCGGCCCTGCGCAGCGTGGACGCCCGCTCGGGGTCGCGCTTGTTTGTGCGCATCGACCAGTACAAGAGCTACCTGCTGTTCGGTGATTTCGTCACCGGCGACGGTTTCTCGCAGGCGCAAGGCCAGGGGGCGGTGGCCAGCCTCAAGCAGCGCAGCCTGGGCCAGTACAACCGCAGCGCCACGGGGCTGCGGGCTCACCATGAGCAAAGTGTGGGCGGCGGATCACTGGTGGCCAATGGCTTTGCCTTCAACGACGCGCTGCGCCAGGTGGTGCAAGAGTTCGCCAGCCAGGGCTCGGGCCCCTACGGCCTGCGCAACAACGCGGTGGTCGAAGGCAGCGAGAAGATCGAGGTGGTGGTGCGCGACCGCAGCCAGCCAGCCCGCATCGTCAGCGTGCGGCCGCTGCAGCGCTTGCTGGACTACAGCTTCGAGCCGTTCTCGGGCCGCATCCTGTTGAGCCAGTTTCTGCCGGCCTTCGACGACCAGCTCAATCCGGTGTCGCTGCGGGTGAGCTACGAGCTGGACCAGGGCGGCGAGGCCTTCTGGGTGCTGGGCGTCGATGCCCAGTGGCGGCTGAGCCCTGGGCTGGAGATTGGCGGCGCGCTGGCCAGTGACCGCAACCCGCTGGCGCCCTATGAGCTGGCCAGCGCCAATGCCACGCTGCGCTTCGGGCCCCGCACCGCGCTGGTGGCTGAGCTTGCACGCAGCCAGACCACTGTCAACACCAACCCGGCCAACCAGGCTGGCTCCGCTTCGCTGCTGGGCCGGGTGGGTGACGTGGCGGGCGAGGCCTGGCGCATCGAGGCCGCCCATGAGGGCGAGCGCCTGCAGGCGCGGGTCTTTGCCGGCCGCTCGGCGCCGGGCTTCATCAACCCGGCCGCGCCGCTCAATGGCGGCCGAGGTGAGGCCGCGCTGTCGGCGGCCTACGCCCTGACCGAGCGCTTGCAAATCAAGGCCGATGGCCTGGCCAGTGAAGACCGCAACCCGGGTGGCGGCCAGCGCAGCGCGGTGGGCGCCGGCCTGCAGTGGCGCGCTACGGACAGCCTGACGCTGGACGCCAGCCTGCGCGGCAGCCGTGAGACCGTGGGCAGCCAGGGCAACGGCCTGCTGAGCGCACCGTTCGGCGACACGGCGGGGCTGTCGGGCAGCCTGGCCAGCGGTGCCGGCGGCGGCGCCCTGGGCTTTGGCAACCAGGCGCTGGACCCGGCCACCGGCCTGCCGGTGATAGCCCAAGGCGGCCTGGCCCAGGCCATCACCGGGCTGCCGGCCGGCAGCCACCTGGCCAGCCAGGGCCTGCGGCTGGGGGCCGGCTGGCGCGCCAGTGAGCGCATCACGCTGGGCGCCCAGGTCGAGCATGAGCTGTCGGGCGATGTGCGGCGCCGGCTGTCCTTGGGCGCTGATTACCAATTGGCCGAGCGCACCCGGCTCTACGGCCGCTGGGAGCGCCAGACCGGCTGGGTGCAACTGGCCGGCGCCACCGATGCCGGCAGCCGCGCCAATGCGCTGGTGTTTGGCGTGGACAGCAGCTACCTGCAGGACACCCAGGTCTTCAGCGAGTACCGGCTGCGCGACGCGATCAGCGGGCGCGACGCGCAGGTGGCCTCGGGCATCCGCCAGGCCTTTGATCTGGCGCCGGGCTGGCGCGCGTCGGCCGGCTATGAGCAGGTGCAGGTGATCAGCGGCAACACCGCCCGCGCCCAGGCGGTGAACCTGGGGCTGGACTACAGCGCCAACCCGCTGTGGCGCGGCAGCACCAAGCTGGAAGTTCGCCGCAGCGGCGACCTGCCCAATGTGCCGGGTGACGACCGCTTCACCACCACCCTGTGGCAGGTGATGCTGGCCCGCAAGCTGGACCGCGACTGGACCCTGCTGGCCCGCAACTACCTGCTGGCCACCGACTACGCCGCCAAGGGCGATGTGCTGCAGGACCGGGCGCAAATCGGCCTGGCCTGGCGGCCGGTGGACCACAACCGCTTCAATGCGCTGGCCAAGCTGGAGCACAAGCTCGAACGCGATGCCAGCAATGCCGCGCTGGGCGACCTGGCCAGCCGGGCCTGGATCGCTTCGGCCCATGCCGACTGGCACCCGTCGCGGCCCTGGTGGTGGAGCGGCCGGCTGGCCGCCAAGTGGCAGGCCGACAAGCTTGAAGGCGGCGTGCAGGACAGCTTCAAGGCGGCCTTGCTGGGTGGCCGGCTGGTCTACGACATCACCGAGCGCTGGGACATCGGCGCGCTGGCCGCGCTGCAGATGGGCCAGCGCGGCGCCCGGCAGCAGGCCTGGGGCGGTGAGGTTGGCTACTTGCTGCAGACCAATCTGTGGTTGTCGGCGGGCTTCAACGTCAGCGGCTTCCGCGGCGATGCCGACCTGACGGGCTATGACTACACCCAGCGCGGCGCCTACCTGCGGCTGCGGTTCAAGTTCGACGAAAGCCTGTTCCGGGGCGATGACCGCCAAGTCAACCGCAGCCTGGACCGGGCGCCGGCCCCCTGATCGAGTGAGTGCCACCATGAAAATCCAAAGCCAGTTTGCCGCGCTCGTGGGCCTGTGGGCCGGCTTGGCAGTCGCGCCGCTGCAAGCCCAGACCGCCGCACCCACCGCCGCACCCACCGCCCAGCTCAAGCCGCCCGCCGACCGCATCAGCGACGCCGCGATCAACGCCGACTTGATGACCTACGAAGCCCTGCAGGCCCGGCTGAAGGC
>JANLZT010000324.1:0-6844 GCA_031366465.1 Betaproteobacteria bacterium
GAAGGTCGGGTAGGTCAGGATCAGCGCCATGCGGCTGTCGAACAGGCCCAGCTTGACGACGATGGCCGCCAGCGGGATGAACAGAATCGATGGCGGCACCAGATAGGCCAGGAAGATCGCGCCGCCCGCCGGCTTGGCACCCTGGAAGCGCAGCCGCTCGATCGCGTAGGCGGCCAGGATCGACGCCACCAGCGACAGCACGGTCGAGACCACCGAGACGATCACGGTGTTCCACAGCCAGGCCGGGTACTCGGTGCGGAACAACAGCTTCTCGAAGTGCGCCAGCGTCGGCGCAAGGATCCAGAACGGGTTGCCATCGCGCGACAGCAGCTCCCGGTCAGGCTTGAAGGAGGTGATCGCCATCCAGTAGAAAGGGAACAGCAGGACGATCACGAACAAGCCGATGGGGATGTAGAGCGTGACCCAGCGCCGCGGTAAGGACTGCAGGTAGTCCATGCCCTTGGCGTCATCGTTCTGGGCGCTCACTTGTCGCCCCCCTGCTGCCAGGCGCGGCGCTGCAGGCCGAAGTAGCTGAACATGATCGCCGCCAGCAGGAAGGGCACCATCAGCGTGGCAATGGCCGCGCCCTCGCCCAGTGCCCCGCCCGAGATCGCACGCTGGAATGACAGCGTGGCCATCAGGTGGGTGGCGTTCAGCGGCCCACCGCGCGTCAACACATAGATCAGCTGAAAGTCGGTGAAGGTGAACAGCACCGAGAAGGTCATCACCACCGCGATGATCGGCGTGAGCAGGGGCAGCGTGATGTGGCGAAACTGCTGCCAGGGCGTGGCGCCGTCGATGGCCGAGGCCTCGTAATAGGACGGCGAGATGGTCTGCAGCCCGGCCAGCAGAGAGATCGCCACGAAGGGGATGCCGCGCCACACATTCGCCACGATGGTCGAGAAGCGGGCATTCCACGGGTCGCCCAAAAAGTCGATGTAGTGGTCGATCAGGCCCAGCTTCATCAAGCCCCAACTGATGACCGAGAACTGCGCGTCATACAGCCACCAGAAGGCAATGGCCGACAGCGCCGTCGGCACGATCCAGGGCAGCAACACCACGGCGCGGAAAAAGCTCTGGAAGGGCAGGTTCTTGTTCAGCAGCAGCGCCAGCCAGAGCCCGAGCACAAACTTCAGAACGCTCGCCAGCGTGGTGTAAAAGAGCGTGTTGAACAAGGCTAGCTGGGTCACGCTGTCGGTGACCAGAAAGCTGAAGTTCTCCAGCCCGACCCACTCGCCGCTGCGGCCGATCTTGGCGTCGGTAAAGCCCAGCCAGGTGCCCAGGCCGAGCGGGTAGGTCAAGAACATCAACAACAGCGCCGTGGCCGGCAGCATGAAGGCCCAGCCCAGCGCATTGCGGTTGTTCTGGAATCTCTCAAGCAATGTCATGGCACCCCAGGGAGACTGGCCACGGCCAGTGGCAACAACGTGATTTCTGCCCAGCCAGCCCGGCCGGCCCGACGGGCCGGCGGACGCCGACTCAAATTGCGCCTCAGACCTTGTAGTAGCGCTCGGCGCGCTTTTGCGCACGCTCGGCGGCTTCCTTGGGGGTCTTGGCCCCGCTCGCGGCTTCGGCCACCATATTGCAGACGATGAAATCGGCGCCGGCGCCGGCCGAGGCATAGCCCAGCTTGCCGGCATAGCCCGCCGGCCGCAGGTTCTTGACGCCGTCGCGGTAGGGCGTGTTCTTGGCATCAACCGTCCAGATCGACGACTTCTCGTAGGCCGCCAGCGGCTGGGCGATGTAGCCGCCCGCGCCGGTCAGCCAGGGGTCGAACTGCTCAAACTCCATCATGAAACGCAGGAACTCCTTGGCGGCGTTCGGGTACTTGGTGTACTTCATGATCATCTGGTTGAAGAACAGATGCGACTCGGTCGGCACACCCACCGGCCCGATCGGGAAAGAGGCATGCTGGATGTCAGCGGCCAGCTCGTGGACCCTGGGGTCGGCTGAGTTCTTCGCGGCGTAGTAGATCGAGATGCCGTTGTTGGTGACGCTGATCTGGCTGTCCAGAAAGGCCTTGTTGTTGTTCGGGTCCAGCCACGACAGCGTGCCCGGGATGAAGGTGGCGTACATCTCCTTGGCGTATTCCAGGGCCTTGATCGTCTCCGGGCTGTCGATCACCACCTTGTTGCCGGCATCCACCAGCTTGCCGCCATGCGACCAGATCAGCCAGTTGGTCCACAGTCCGTCGCCCGTGGCATTGCCCAGCGCAAAGCCGCCGGGCGTGCCTTTTTCCTTCAGTGCGCGCAGCATCTTCAGGAAGTCGTCGGTGTTCTTCGGGAAGCTGTCGAAGCCCGCCGCCTTCAACTGGCTCTGCCGGTACACCATGTAGGACCCGGCAGCGCCCAGCGCCAAGCCGATCCACTTCTTGCCGTCCGGGCGCAGATAGGCCTGACAAGCGGGATACCAGCCGCCGTACTTCTTGCCCAGGTACTCGGCCAGATCGGTCACGTCGAGCAGCTTTTCGGGGTAGAGGTTGGCATCGTCATTGGTCGACAGGATGATGTCGGGCCCGGCGCCGGTGTTGGCGGCCACCGCCGCCTTGGGCCGCACGTCTTCCCAGCCCTCGTTGTCGACCCGCACCTCGATGCCGGTCTTCTCGGTGAACTTCCTGACATTGATCATGTAGGCATCGATGTCGCCCTGCACAAAGCGGCTCCAGCGCAGCACCCGCAGCTTGGCGTCCTTCTCGGGCTTGAACGACAGGGCCTGGGCATGCACCGCTGGCGCCCAGACCGCTGCACCGGTGCCCACCGTGGCGGCTGCGGCCACGCCGGCACTGCCTTCAAGAAACCTGCGTCGATTGATGGGGTTCATGCGGAATCTCCTTCGAGGATGGATCGGGGTGCCGGCGTCAAGGCCAGGCGGGAAGGGTCAGGCGGCCAGCCGCAGCCCGGTGCTGAGATCAAACAGGTGGGCCCGCGACAGGTCGGGCTGCAGGTGCACCGTGGTGCCGGGTTCGAAATCGTGGCGTTCGCGGAACACGGCGGACAAATCGATCCCGGCATGCCGGCAGGCGATGAAGGTGTCCATGCCGGTGGGCTCCATCACCACCACCTGGGCCGCAATGCCACCGGCAGCCGCCAGGGTCAAATGCTCGGGGCGGGTGCCGAAGCCCACCGGCTGGCCATCGACACCAGCGCTGCGCGGCGGCGCCGCCAGCCGGCTGCCGTCGGGCAGCTCGAAGTGCAGGCTGCCACCCGCCTGCCGCAAAACGCCCGGCAGGAAGTTCATGGCCGGCGAGCCGATGAAACCCGCCACGAACTGGTTGACCGGGTGGTCATAGAGGTCGAGCGGGCTGCCGGTCTGCTCGATGCGGCCGTCCCGCATCACGACGATCTTGTCGCCCATCGTCATCGCCTCGATCTGGTCATGGGTGACATAGATCGAGGTGGTCTTCAGGCGCTGGTGCAGTTCCTTGATCTCGCTGCGCATCGCCACCCGCAGCTTGGCATCGAGGTTGGACAGCGGCTCGTCAAACAGGAACACCTGCGGATCGCGGACGATGGCCCGGCCCATCGCCACGCGCTGGCGCTGGCCGCCCGACAACTGGCGCGGATAGCGGTCCAGCAGGGGCAGCAGCGCCAGGATCTCGGCCGCTCGCGTCACCTTGGCATCCACCGTCGCCTTGCCTTGCTTGGCCAGTTCAAGCGAGAAGGCCATGTTCTGGCGCACCGTCATGTGCGGATACAGGGCGTAGTTCTGGAACACCATCGCGATGTCCCGCTCCTTGGGCTGCAGGTCGTTGACGCGCCGCTCGCCGATGCGGATCTCGCCGCTGTTGATCTGCTCCAGGCCCGCGATCATGCGCAACAGCGTGGACTTGCCGCAGCCCGAAGGGCCGACCAACACCGTGAAGGAGCCATCCGGGATGTCGATGTCCACGCCATGCAGGATGGGGACGGGGCCAAAGTTCTTCTTGACTGCCTGGATCGTGACGCTGGCCATGCACTGGGTTCCGGGGCTTGCGGGCCAAATGGGCCCCAATCGCACATCCTGCAAGGCAGCGCGGACAGCGCAGCACAAGACAAGCTGCAGTGTCGGCACCCGGCAACGCTTGCGCCATCAGGACAAACCGGTAGCCCGGCCAGCTCATGGGTCGGCCCGCGCGACGCTGTGGGCCGAAACAGCCCTGGGCGCCGGCCGGGAAATTCGAAGTAGAATCCCCGCTTTGTTGGCAAACCGCGCATCGCCTGCCCAAAGTAGGGCACCGAGCGCACACTTCTTAGGACTTTGGAGTTAAATGACCACGATTCGCGTCAAGGAAAACGAGCCTTTCGATGTCGCTCTGCGCAGGTTCAAGCGCACGATCGAGAAGCTGGGCCTGCTCACCGACTTGCGGGCCCGCGAGTTCTACGAAAAGCCGACTTCCGAGCGCAAGCGCAAGAAGGCCGCCGCCGTCAAGCGTCATTACAAGCGCGTTCGCAGCATGCAGCTGCCCAAGAAGCTGTTCTAAGCTGGCGAACCAAGCTACCCGACGCCGCTCCCAGAATCGCCCGCGCGGCTTGCCCGTTGCGGGCGTTTTTCATGTTGCGCCACCGCTCACCCCAAGGATTGCCATGAGCCTCAAAGACCAGATCACCGACGACATGAAGACGGCCATGCGCGCCAAGGATGTGCTGCGCCTGGGCACCATCCGGATGCTGCTGGCCGCTGTCAAACAGCGCGAAGTGGACGAGCGCATCGTGCTGGATGACGCGGCGGTGGTGGCCATCGTCGACAAGTCGATCAAGCAGCGCAAGGATTCGATCGCCGCCTTCCAGGGCGCCGGGCGCACCGATCTGGTGGACCAGGAAACGGCCGAACTGGCAGTGCTGCAGGGCTACTTGCCGGCGCGCCTGTCAGCCGATGAGATCACGGCCGCCGTGGCCGCCATCGTTGCCAACCTGGGTGCCAGTGGCCCCGGCGACATGGGCAAGGTGATGGCGGCGGTGAAGGCCCAACTGGCCGGCAAGGCCAAGATGGGCGCCGTGTCTGCGGCCGTCAAGGCCGCGCTGTCAAAGTAAGCTTGGCATCATGAGCACCCGCACGGCCGCCCCGAAGGGGGCTCGCACCGCGGTGCGAAGCACGAAGGTTACCCAATGAGCACCTCACTCCCCATCCGCCAGATCGCCGACACGGTGTGTGTGGCGCCACAACTTGATGGCGCCGCGATGGCCGAGCTGGCCCGCCTCGGCTTCAAAAGCGTGATCAACAACCGGCCTGACTTCGAGCATGGCCCCGACCAGCCCACCAACGCGGTGATTGAAGCTGCGGCGCTGGCCGCCGGCCTGCAATACCGCCACCTGCCGGTGGACGGTGGCTGGCAATCGCCCGAGCAGATTGCGGCGATGGCCGAATTGCTGAAGGAGCTACCGGCGCCGGTGCTGGCCTTCTGCCGCTCAGGCGCGCGCTCGACGCGGCTCTACCAGCAGGCCGTCGCGCTGTAAGCGGCTGCGGCAACCCTCCCGGGCTGCCGCGCCTGCTGCTTACGCCCAGACTTCCTGGGCCGTCTCGATCACCAGCCGCAGCTTGTTGCGCTGGGCCTCCACCGCGATGTTGTTGCCATGCACCGTGCTGCTGAAGCCGCATTGCGGTGACAGGCAGAGCTGGTCGAGCGGCGCGAACTGGGCGGCCTCGTCGATGCGGCGCTTGAGCGCGTCCTTGCTTTCCATCTCGCCGAACTTGGTGGTTACCAGGCCCAGCACCACGATCTTGCCCTTGGGCAGGAAGCGCAGCGGTCGGAAGTCGCCCGAGCGCGCATCGTCGTACTCCATGAAATAGGCGTCCAGGTTCATCTCAGCCAGCAGGGCCTCGGCCACCGGCTCGTAATTGCCGGCTGCGGCATGGGTGCTCTTGAAGTTGCCACGGCACAAATGCATCGCCAGCGTCATGCCGGCCGGCTTGTGGGCCACCACCTTGTTGATGAAGCCGGCATAGCGGTGCGGCAGCTCACTCGGGTCATCACCGCGCTGGCGTGCCGCCTCGCGCATCTTCTCGTCGCACAGATAGGCCAGGTTGGTGTCATCCATCTGCACATAGCTGCAGCCGGCGTCGGCCAGGCTTTGCAGCTCTTGCCCGTAGGCCAGGGCCACGTCGTCGTAGAAGGCCGGGTCCAGCTCGGGGTAGGCCTCGCGGCTGATGCCGGCACGGCCGCCCCGGAAGTGCAGCATGGTCGGTGACGGGATGGTCACCTTGGGCGTCAGGCCACTGACGCCAAAGCCATCGACCTGGCTCTTGAGGTACTCAAAGTCAGCCCGCTGGATGTTCTTGGCATGGCGCACTTTGTCGATCACACGGATCACCGGCGGGGCGAGTTCCTCACTGCCATCGGGGCGCAGGATGGTGACCGGGATGTCGGTCTTGACGCCGCCCAGTTGCTCAAGAAAGTCAATGTGGAAATAGGTGCGGCGGAACTCACCGTCGGTGATGCTGTGCAGGCCCACGTCGTGCTGGAAGTTGACGATCTCGGTGATCGCCTTGTCCTCCACCGCGCGCAGTTGCTCGGCGCTGATTTCCTTCTTCACAAAGAACTGCTCGCGGGCATCCAGCAGGTACTTGGGCCGAAGAAAGCTGCCGACATGGTCGGCACGGAACGGGGGTTTGCTGCGATCGGTCATGCCAGGTCTCCTGATGGTGGGCGGATGGGGGGAAACCGAAATCAATGCGCCGAGACGCCCAGCCATTGATCGAGCGGCGCCGGGTTGTCCAGCAGGGCCTGGCTTTCAGCGCGGTAGGCGATGCCGCCGCGGTCGAGCACGATGCAGTCGTCGGTGACACCCAGCACCATGTGCGGATGCTGCTCGACGACGATGGACGACAGGCCTTCTTCGCGCGCCACCCGGCGGATGGCGCGCAGCAG
>JANLZT010000241.1:0-1685 GCA_031366465.1 Betaproteobacteria bacterium
CGCTACCGGCCGCTGATCGACAGCCTGCTGTGGGGCGGCGACCACTACCTGCTGCTGGCCGACTACCGGGCCTACCTGGACGCGCAAGCCCGGGTGGACACGCTCTACCGCGACCCCGAAGCCTGGGCCCGCCGGGCCATCGCCAACGTCGCCGGCATGGGCCCGTTCTCGGCCGACCGTACGATCCGCAACTACGCCCGCCAAATCTGGCAGGTAGCGCCCCAGGGTTGATCGCCTGCCACCAGATCGCCAGCAACCAAAGCCCTGCCCATGCTCAGTCCGCAAGAGATCGACCAACTGCGCAGCGGCCGCTGCGCTGACCCGTTTGCCTTGCTGGGCCTGCACCCGGACGCTGCCGGCCAGGCCTGGGTGCGCTGCTTCCAGCCCGGCGCCCGCGCGGTGGCGGTGCTGGGCGCGGCCGATGCCCGGCTGCTGGGCCGGCTGGCGTGCAGCCATGCCGATGGCGTGTTCGAAGGCCCGGTGGCGCTGGCCGAGGAGGCAGATGCCTACCGCCTGCACATCACCTGGGCCGATGGCAGCGCCCAGGTGCTGGACGACCCCTACCGCTTCGGCCCGCTGCTGGGCGAGATGGACGCCTGGTTGCTGGCCGAAGGCACCCATCTGCGGCCCTACGAGGTGCTGGGCGCGCATCCGCGCGAGTTGGACGGCGTGGCCGGCACCGGCTTTGCCGTCTGGGCGCCTAACGCCAGCCGGGTCAGCGTGATTGGCGATTTCAACGTCTGGGATGGCCGCCGCCACCCGATGCGGCTGCGCCGCGAATGCGGCGTGTGGGAGCTGTTCATCCCCGGTATCAGCGTGGGCGCCCGCTACAAGTTCGAGTTGCTGGGCCCGCAGGGCGAGTTGCTGCCGCAAAAGGCCGACCCGATGGCCCGCGCCGCCGAGCTTCGCCCGGCCACCGCCAGCGTGGTGGCGGCGCTGCCTGCAGCCGTGCCGGCGTCCGCCGTGCGGCAGGCGGCAAATGCCCTTGACGCCCCGATCAGCATCTACGAGGTGCACCTGGGCTCGTGGCGGCGCAAGCCCGAGGATGGCGACCGCTGGCTGGATTGGGATGAGCTGGCCACCACGCTGATCCCCTATGCGCTGTCGCTGGGCTTCAGCCATGTCGAGTTGCTGCCGATCAGCGAGCACCCATTTGACGGCAGTTGGGGCTACCAGCCGGTGGGCCTGTACGCACCCACCGCCCGCTTTGGCAGCCCGGCCGGTTTCAGCCGCTTCGTGCAGGCCGCGCAGGCCCAGGGCCTGGGCGTGATCCTGGACTGGGTGCCGGCCCACTTCCCCACCGACGCCCACGGCCTGGGCCGCTTTGATGGCAGCCATCTCTACGAATACGCCGATCCCCGCGAGGGCTACCACCCCGACTGGAACACCCTGATCTGCAACCTGGGCCGCACGGAGGTGCGCAACTTCCTGATCGGCAATGCGCTGTACTGGCTGGAGCGCTTTGGCGTGGATGGCCTGCGCGTGGATGCGGTGGCGTCGATGCTCTACCGCGACTACAGCCGCAAGGCCGGAGAGTGGATCCCCAATGTGCACGGCGGCCGCGAGAACCTGGAGGCGATCAGCTTCTTGAAGCGCCTGAACGAGGTGGTGGGCAGCGAGCGGCCCCAGGCCATCACGCTGGCCGAGGAATCCACCGCCTTCCCCGCCGTCTCCCGCCCGACCTT
>JANLZT010000277.1:0-1997 GCA_031366465.1 Betaproteobacteria bacterium
CGGCACCAGGATGGCCACCAACTCGTCGATCTCGGCGGCGTTGATGATCAGCGGCGGCAGCAGGCGGATCACGCTGTCGGCGGTGATGCTCAGCAGCAGCCCGGCCTGCGCAGCCTGCCCCAGCAGCGCGTTGCAAGGCCGGTCCAGCGCGATGCCCACCATCAGGCCCTGGCCACGGATCTCATTGAAGCCGGCCACGCCACTCAGGCCCTCGCTGATGCCGGCGCGCAGCCGCTCGCCCATCGCGGCGGCATTGGCCATCAGGCCGTCCTCTTCCATGATGCGCAGGGTCTCGATGCCGGCCCGCATCGCCAGCGGGTTGCCGCCAAAGGTGGTGCCGTGGTTGCCCGGCTGCAGCACGTCCATCGCGCGCGGCCCGGCGACGATGGCGCCGATGGGCACGCCCGATCCCAAGCCCTTGGCCAGCGGCATCACGTCGGGTTGGATATCCGCCCACTGGTGCGCGAACCATTTACCGGTGCGGCCGATACCGCATTGCACCTCGTCGAGCATCAGCAGCCAGTCTTGCTCATCGCAGATTTGGCGCAAGCCCCGCAGCACGTCCCAGCGGGTGGCGTTGATGCCGCCTTCGCCCTGGATGGTTTCGAGGAATATCGCCACCACATTCGGGTTGCTGCGGGCCACCGCGCGCACCTCGTCCAGGTCATTCAGCGGCAGCCGCACAAAGCCTTCCACCAACGGCCCGAAACCGGCCTGCACCTTGGGGTTGCCGGTGGCTGACAAGGTGGCGATCGAGCGGCCGTGGAAGGCCTTGTCGTAGACGATGATTTCGGGCCGATCAATGCCCTTGTCATGGCCGAACTTGCGCGCGATCTTGAGCGCGCCCTCGTTGGCTTCGAGCCCGGTGGAGCAGAAAAACACCTTGTCCAGGCCCGACAACTCGCACAGCTTGGCGGCCAGCGCCTCTTGCAGCGGGGCGGCATAGTAATTGCTGCAATGAATCAGCTTGGCCACCTGGTCCTGCAGGGCAGGCACCAGTTTGGGGTGGCCGTGGCCCAGGGTGTTGACGGCAATGCCGCCCAGGCCGTCCAGGTAGCTTCGGCCTTCGGTGTCCCAGACGCGGCAGCCCAGGCCATGCGACAGCGCAAAAGGCAGCCGGCCATAGGTGTTCATCAGGTGGGACGTCATCGACATGCTCCGAAAAAAGCTTCAAGCCATGAAAAAGCCGGCTCACCGCCACCACAGCGGCGCGCCGGCCCGGGAAAAGAATTCTAAAGCGCAGCCCACCGCATGCCGATGACAGGGGGTCGATCCGATCCAGGGGGCTTCCATGCATGCTGCAGCGCAGCAGTTCCACGGCACAATAGCGGTTTTCCCGATGGTGGGACGGCGGCTTTTGAGGTCTGTCGTGCTGCCGATTGAGCCGCTGGCATGGCGGCCCGAGCCCACTTCCCCGACCTTGCCGGCCGTGCCCGCCCCCAAACCGCGCGAGTTCTTCATCCAGGGCGTCACGCTGGCCGGCAAGACCTTCAGGCCGAGCGATTGGTCCGAGCGCCTGGCCGGCGCCTTGTCGAGTTTCAGGCCCAGGAGCGGCGCTATGGGCAACGCGATTGGCGCCCACATCGGCTATTCACCGTATTGCGTGCCCCGGGTGATCGAGGGCATCAAATGCGTGATCGTCAACGAGGCGCTGCGCGACCTGGAGCCGATGGCCTGGGATTTTGTGATGCACTTTGCCCGCGACAACGAACTGCAGGTGGTCGAGGCCTGTTGGCTGCCCGATTCGGCTGACGAGCCCTGAGCTGGCTTGGCGCAACAAAGCAAAAAGCCCGCAGCAGCGGGCTTATTTGTTGGGCGCTGCAGGCGGGCCTAAGCAGCAGCCGACAGCGACAGCGCCTTGATCTTGGCCGACAGCCGGCTCTTGTGGCGGGCGGCCTTGTTCTTGTGGAAGATGCCTTTGTCAGCGACCGAGTCGATCACCGACTGGGCGTTCTTGAACAGGGCGGCCGGCGCGGCCTTGTCGCCACCGGCGGCAG
>JANLZT010000282.1:0-1792 GCA_031366465.1 Betaproteobacteria bacterium
CGGCAACGGCCAGGCACTGGAAGACCTGATCCGCGGCCCGGCCATCGCCCGCAGCGCCTGGCACATCGGCGGCCCGCAGCGCGGCCCTGCTGGCGGCTGATACCGAACGGGGCCCCGCCGGCCCCGGCCCACCGCCCCGGCCCTCCGCCCCATGTACAAGCTCCCCTTTCTCGATCTGCCGCCATTGCGCGGGGCGGCCGGCAGGCTGCAGTTGCCCGGCTCCAAGAGCATCTCCAACCGGGTGTTGTTGCTGGCCGGGCTGTGCCAGGGCCGCACCGTCGTGCGCAGCCTGCTGGCCAGCGACGACACCCAGGTGATGCTGGCCGCCCTGCGCAGCCTGGGTTGCCAACTGCAAGACCAGCCTGACGGCAGCCTGGCGGTGACCGGCCTGGGTGGCCGGCTGGCGGTGCAGCAGGCGGCGCTGTTCCTGGGCAATGCCGGCACGGCGATGCGGCCGCTGGCCGCCGCTCTTGCCGTGCTGACCACGCTGCAGGGCGGGGATTTCAAGCTCAGCGGCGTGCACCGCATGCATGAGCGGCCGATTGGCGACCTGGTCGACGCGCTGCGGCAACTGGGTTGCAGCATCCAATACCTGGGCCAGCCCGGCTACCCGCCGCTGGCCTTGCAGGGCCAGCCCGGCGGCGCGCTGGCCACCGGCCGCGCGATCCGGGTGCGTGGCGATGTGTCCAGCCAGTTCTTGACCGCCCTGCTGCTGGCCCTGCCACTGGCCTGCGCCGATCCGGCCGGCCCGCCGGTGCTGATCGAGGTCGATGGCGAGCTGATCAGCAAGCCCTATGTCGAGATCACCCTCAAGCTGCTGGCACGCTTTGGCATCGCCGTGCAGCGCCAGGGTTTTAAGCGCTTCACCATCCCGGCTGGCAGCCGCTACCGCTCGCCGGGCGAGATCCATGTCGAGGCCGATGCCTCGTCGGCCTCCTACTTCATCGCGCTGGCGGCGATTGCGGCCACCGACCCGCCACTGGTGATTGACGGCCTGGGCCTGGATTCGATCCAGGGCGACATCGCCTTTGTGGACGCCGCGCGGGCGATGGGCGCGCGGGTGGACGGCGGGCCCGGCCGGCTGACCGTGCGGCGCGGCGCCTGGCCGCTGCGCGCGATCACGCTCGATTGCAACCACATCCCCGACGCGGCGATGACGCTGGCGGTGATGGCCCTCTACGCCACCGGCACCACCCGGCTGGACAACATCGCCAGTTGGCGCGTCAAAGAGACCGACCGCATCGCCGCGATGGCGGCCGAGTTGCGCAAGGTCGGTGCCCGGGTGGTCGAAGGCCCGGATTTCATCGAGGTGACGGCGCCCGAGGCCTGGCAGGCTGCAAGCGTCCACACCTACGATGACCACCGCATCGCGATGTGCCTGTCGCTGGCCGCCTTCAACCCGCTGGTGGCCGCACCCGGCACCGAGGTGGCGGTGCGCATCCTCGACCCGCAGTGCGTGGGCAAGACCTTCCCGGATTACTTCGAGACGCTGTTTGCGGTGGCCCAGGCCGCCGAGGCCGACATCCCGGTGATCACCATCGACGGCCCCACCGCATCCGGCAAGGGCACGCTGGCAGCCCGGGTGGCCGCGCGCCTGGGCTGGCACCAACTGGACTCGGGCCTGCTCTACCGCGCCACCGCCCTGGCCGCGCAGCGCCAGGGGGTGGCGGCCGACGACGAGCCCGGCCTGGCCAGCGTGGCCGCCGGGCTGCGCCTGCGCTTTGAGGGCGAGCGGGTGCTGCTGGACGAGCAGGACGTGGCCAGCGCGCTGCGCCAGGAGGCGGTGGGCGCG
>JANLZT010000286.1:0-2453 GCA_031366465.1 Betaproteobacteria bacterium
CGCGCCCACCAGCAAAAACGCGGCGCGCCCGGCAAAAAGCTGGCAGGCCAGCCACGACGCGAAGACCACCAAGGCCAGCACACCCGCGCCGACGATCAGGTCGCCGTTTTTCCTCTGGCCAAAGGCGCGGCAGATGCTGTCGTAGACAAACCAGCACACCACCAGGAAGCCGAGCGAGGCGCCAATCGCGGCTTGCGGCGACCAGTCATGCACCGACTTGTCCACCAAGAAGCTGCCGGCATTGAACAGGTAGAGCACCGTGAACAGGCCGAAGCCGGTGAGCCAGGTGCTGTAGCTCTCCCAATAGAACCAGTGCAGATGGGCCGGCATGGTCTTGGGCGCCACCAGGTATTTCTGCGGGTGGTAGAAGCCGCCGCCATGCACCGCCCACAGCTCACCGGTGACGCCTTTGCCGCGCAACAGCGGGTCCTCGGGCGGCGTCAGGCTGTTGTCGAGGAAGACAAAGTAGAACGACGAGCCGATCCAGGCGATGGCGACGATGACATGGGCCCAGCGCAGCAGCAGGTTGGCCCAGTCCAGCAAATAGGCGTCCATCCAGATCCCCAAGGTGAAGAAGGCGCAGCCCTTGCCGGCTGTGCCTTCTTCTCACCACAGCGGGCTCTGTGAGAAGCAAACGTCGCAAGCAGGCGGTGACCATCCGGGGAGGATGGGCCGCAAGGCGCCGCGGCGACGGTTAAAGTGTATGCAATCGCGTGTACGAAGACTGCTGGTGAAAACCCGGATCAGGGCTTGATGTCGGCAGCCTTGATGGCCGGGCCCCAGTCGCGCACCTGGCCGGCGACGAAATCGCCGAACTCGGCCATGCTCATCTTCACCGGGGTGACGCCCAGGTCCTCAAAGCGCTTGACCACCGCCGGGTCGGCCACGATGTCGGCCAGGGCCTTGTGCAGCTTGTCGGTCACATCCTTTGGCAGGCCGGCCGGGCCGGACACACCAAAGTAGTTCTCGGCCACCAGTTGCGGCAGGCCCAGCTCCACCACGCTGGGCACCTCTGGCAGCAGCGGCGAGCGGCTGCGGGTGGTCACCGCCAGGGCCTTGATCTGGCCGGCCTTGACCATCGGCACAAAGGCAGTGATCACGTCGATGCCCACCGGGATCACGCCGGCGATCAGGTCGGTGGTCATCGGTGCGCCGCCGCGGTAGGGCACATGGGTCATCTGGATCTTCATCGCGCTCTTGGCCATCTCACCGACGATGTGGCCTATCGATCCCGGCCCACCGCTGGCGAAGTTGTAGCCGGGCGCTGCAGCAGCCTTCGGCAGGTCTTTCAGGCTGGCCGGGCCGCTCTTGGGGTTGGCCATGATCAGCACCGGCGCCACCCCCAGCATCGCCACATGGGTAAATTGTTTGACCGGGTCGTACGGCAGCTTGGGCACCGTGAATGGGCCGATGGTGGTGGGCGTGGTGTTGGACAGCATCAGGGTGTAGCCGTCGGCCGGTGCGCGCGCCACCTCGCTGCCACCGATGGTGCCGCCCGCACCAGGCTTGTTGTCAACGATCACCGGCTGGCCCAGGGCCTTGGCCAGGGGCTCCGAAATGGTGCGCGCCACGATGTCGCTGGCACCACCGGCGGCAAAGGTGACGACGATGCGGATCGGCTTGTCGGGCCAGGCCCAGGCCGGGGTGGCGACGAGGCTGGCCAGGGCCAGCGCGGTGGTGGACAGCAGGGTGGGGTTGGGTGTCATGGTCGGGTCCAGTGGATGGGGAGGGCTTATGCAATGGGCATGCCAGGAAGGCGCGGGCTTTGACAGGCTTGTCGCTGGCATCGCGCCAAGCCCTTCGCCAGCCAGGCAAGCCCCTTCCGGACTTGCCTGCGCGGGCTCAGCTCCCCCGGTAAGTGCTGTAGGCCCAGGGGCTGGCCAGCAGCGGTACGTGGTAGTGGCCGGCGGCATCAGCGATGCCGAAGTCGAGCTGCACCACGTCGAGGAAAGGCGGCTCGGGCAAGGCCACGCCGAGCCCGCGGAAGTAGGCCGCCACCTCGAACAACAGCCGGTAGCGGCCGGGCGCCATGGCCTGGGCGTCCAGCAGCGGCCCGGCCGGGTGGCGGCCGTCGCCATTGAGCTTGAAGTGGGCCAGCGTGACAGCGCCGCCGCTGCCCAGCCGTTGCAAGGTCACGCCCATGCCGGCGGCCGGGCAGCCGTTCATGGTGTCGAGCACATGGGTGCTGAGGTGTCCCATCAATCAATCCTTGGTGGTTGGCAGGGTGAACAATAGTGTATACACTTTACGCCACACTGCAACCCAAAGAACCGCTACCTCGCTTGTCCCAGCCCATGGCCAGTTCCACCCGTCCACTCAAGGTTGTGGCGCCGGCCGTGCCGGCCAAGGGGCCCCCGGCCGGCGCCACCGAGCGCATCGTCGAGTCCATCACCAGCGCCATCGTCGAGCGCCGCTTGATGCCCGGCACCAAGCTGGCCGAGCAAAAGATCGCC
>JANLZT010000335.1:0-11225 GCA_031366465.1 Betaproteobacteria bacterium
GGGCTGGCCCGCAGCAGGAAATCGCGGCCCTCGGCAAAGCGGCCGTCGGCCAGCATCACATGCGCCAGCGCATGCTCGGCCCAGGGTTCATGCGCCGTGAGTGCCAGGGCCTGGCGGGCATGCCGCTCGGCCTCGTGCAGCCGGTGGCATTGCTCAAAGCCAAAGGCCGCCATGGCCTGCCAGCAAGCCTGGTCGCCGGCCGCGCCCCGGGCCAGCCAGGCCAGGCGCAGCATGCCGGGGCTGTCACCGGCATTGAAGGCGTGGTACTGGCCCAGCTTGAGTGAGACCAGGTCGCGCGGGTGGGCAGCGGCCAAGCGCTCGTGCAATGCAAAGGCAGCCGCCACATCGCCGGCCACCCAGTGCGCCACCGCCCGGGCAAAGTCTTGCTCGCGCGCGGTGGCCGGCAGGCCGGCGCGGCGCGCCAGGTCGAGGTGGGCGCGCGCCTTGGGCGGGCCGGCGGGCGACTCACTGAACATCCACAGCGCCGCTGCACAGGCCTGCACGATCAGGCTGTGGTCGTGCTCGGCGGCGGCCAGCACGTCCAGGATGCAGCGCCGGTAGCCCAGCAAGCCGTCCACAAAACCGGCCAGCGCCGCCACGCTGTCGGGCCGCTGCACCCGGATGGCGTTGCCCAGCGGGTCGAGCGCGTCGATCATGCGGGCGCAGCCGGCGTCAAGACCAGCTCAGCGCGGCCAGATCATTGGCGAAGATCGGCATGTCCTTCCACACCCCCTTCAAGCGCGCATGCGCCACCGTGATCCAGGTCGGCTGGTAAAGGTAGGCGGCCACCGCATCGTCGGCCACCAGGCGCTGGGCCTCAGCCAGCAGCTTGTGGCGCTGGGCGGCGTCGGCGGTGGCGTTGATCTGCGCCCACAGCTTGTTGAAGGCCGGGCTGTCGTAGTTCCAGTAGTAGCCCGGCCGCGCAAAGTTGCCAAAGTCCAGCGGCTCGACATGGCTGATGATGGTCAGGTCATAGGCCTTCTGGCCATACACGGCCGACAGCCACTGCGCCCATTCCACGCTTTCTTGCTTGGCGACGATGCCGACCTTGGCCAGCATCGCCGCGATCACCTCGCCGCCCTGGCGCGCATAGGGCGTGGGCGGCAACTTCAGGCTCAGCTCCAGCGGGGTGGTGACGCCGGCCTCCTTGAGCAGCGCGCGGGCCTTGTCAGGGTTGTAGGCGTTGATTGCGGTCAGGTCCACATAGCCCGGCGCGCCCGGCACGTAGAAGCTGCCGATCGGCGTGCCAAAGCCATCGGCCACGCCGTCCACCACCTGCTGGCGGTCGATGGCCATCGCGATGGCGCGCCGCACCCGCACATCGTCGAGCGGCTTTTTCTTGTTGTTGATGGCCACGATGGTCTTGGCGCGCGAGCCGCCCAGCAGCACCTGGAAGCGCTTGTCGGCGCGCAGTTGCGGCAGCGCGCGGGCGGCCGAGACGCGGGGGAACAGGTCGACATCGCCTGCCAGCAAGGCCGCCACCTGGGCTGATGCATCGCTGATGAAGCGGATCGTCACGCGGCGCAGCGCCACCGCCCTGGCATCGCGATAACCGTCCCAGCGCGCCAGCACCAGGTTGCTGCCCTTGGCCCAGCTTTCCAGCCTGAAGGGCCCGGTGCCCACCGGCTGGGTGGCATTGCCGGCGGCGCTCTTGGGCTCGACTATGACCGCAGTGGCCTGGCCGATCTGGAACAGAAAGTCCGGATTGGTGTTCTTGAGCGTGACCACCACCGTCAGCTCATCGGTGGCGCGGATGTTGACGATGTTGGCAAACACCGCCTTGTCCTTGTTGGTGCTGTCGGCGGCTGCCGCGCGCTCGAAGGCGAACTTCACGGTGGCGGCATTGAAGGGCTCGCCGTTGTGGAAGCGCACACCCGGGCGCAGCGTGAAGGCCCAGGTCTTGTTGTCGGGTGTGACGGTCCAGCGCTGGGCCAGCAGCGGGGCGATGCTGGAGTCACTCTGGATCTTGGTCAGTGTCTCCAGCAGGTTGTACTGCACCACCTCGGCAATCGCGGCGGCAGCACCGGCGGTGGGGTCCAGGCCCGGCGGCTCCAGTGTCATCGCCAGCACCAGGGTGTCTTTCTTGGCCTGGGCCTGGGCGGCTGTCGGCACCCAGCCGGCCGCAAGTGGCAGGCCCAGGGCCAGGTTCAGGGCGGTGCGGCGGCGGATCATGGCGGGGCTCCTGGCGGGCGAGGCGGTCGGGCGCGGCCTGCGCTTCGCATGCTAGCCGCATCCACCGGCAGGGCTTGGGGCGCTCAGTAGTGCGGCGGCAGGTCATCGCGCGGGTTGCGCGGGCCATCGTGGTCGCTGGCCTGGGCCTGCTGGCGCAGGCGCTGCAACTCACGCACCAGGGCGTCGATCTGGTCCTGCTGGCGCGTGACCAATTGGTTCAGCGCGTCCAGCAGGTCGTCGTTGAAGCAGGCCTTGATCTCCAGCGCGGTGAGGCGGTCGGCGAGGGTAAGGTGTGCGTCCATGTTGGCATTGGACGCCATTCGGTGTGCCTGCCTGGGCGCGCTGGCGCTGCGGGGCGATACAAGCGCGGATGGCCACACAGCGCTAGACACAAACAGCAAGGCGGCACCCGGGGCGACTCAGACGTGGTGCTGGGCTTGAGAGCTTGAGCCCGTCCGAACTCACAAGCCCGGGCGCCTCGGGTGCTGTCTTGATCGGCCAAGGGCCGCAAGAAGGTGGCGTTTGAACCGCTTGGCCTCAACCCCATCGGAACGGAATCAGCGTCGGCCCGCACGAATGCCATTCGTCAGCGTGCTCGGCTTCCGCGTGGTGTCCGAGGTGCGCGCAATACCAGAGGACGACATCGGCGTTCTCGACAACTTCACCGTTGATGTAGGCCGCGAGGCCGTCATCCGATGCGGTGCCCTGCTGGCCATGTTTGTCTTCGGCGCCCTGGTAGCGCATCACGAACAGGTCGCGCGGCGCAAAGGCATCGGCAAAGCCGTCGTTCGCCCCCGGGATGAGGTGGTAACCCCGCATCGTGTTCACATCCATCACCGCCCAACTGCGCTGCGTGGCCGGGTTCTTGACGCGCGTGATCTCGTTGTGCTTGACGTGCCAGCCTGGGCCCCAGCCGGTGTTTGGCGTGGTCGTGTTGAATTCGAAGACGGTGTCGTTCGACGCGCCTTCGATGTCGAAGTCGAGGCGCCAGTACGGATGATGCCGGTGGTCGACATTGCATTGCAGCCCGGCGCTGTACAGGCGCGGCGTGATGCGGCCGTCGGCCCAGAAGGTCCAGCGCACGGTCAGTTTGTACGAGCCAATCGTGTGAAACGATTCGACGCTCACGCCGGCGAGGCCGCCGCTGACGACGGTGTAGACCTTGACCCGGTTCGATCCCGAGATGGCTTGCGCGTTGTTGTAGGTCAGCGGATCCTTGTACGGCCCGCAACTGCTGTTGTACTGCACGCGCAGCGAAGGCAAGCTGCCTTTGTAGAGCACCTTGCGGCCGCGGAAGTAGGCGTCTGAGATCGCGATGCCTTCGGCGTCGGGTGAATCGGCCAGCGTATAGGCAAAGCGCCACAGCGGCGTGTTGGCGTTCGGCCAAGTGACGAATCCGGATTCGCTCATGAATGCTCTCCTTCGCGCCCGGCGCAGCATTCGCATTCGGCGCCGGCACGCAGCACGCTGTCGGTGGACAAGTCGACCCATGCGCGATGGCGTGGCAAGCGTTCGCCGCGGCAACCGAACAGCACTTCAATGACACGCCGGTCAGCCCATTCGTTGTCAGGCCCGGCAAACGGAATCGCCATGCCGACCATCCCGGCGACCTTGCCCGCGATGCGATCATCCAGCCGCGCGAGCTCGATCGCGCGTTCGATTTCGCGCTGTACCGGCGCTGGCTGGTACTGTGCGTCGGCAACGCTGGTCAGCTCGCCTTGCGCATTCGACGTGATTTCGACAGCCACGTTGCTGTTGTAGTCATACGCCACCGCCAGGTAGCTCAGCGCTTCGCCCTTGGACACCGCGCCGCGCCGGCTGATGCCAATCACGACATGGCGGCAGTGGCCAAGTCGCTCGCGCGCTTTGGGGTGTGTCAGCAGCAGCTTGAGTCTCGGCTCTGCGGCGGCGGCGTCGAAGGCGTCGCGCAAGGGTTCGACCGCATGCAATTCGACTTCGTCGGGAAGTTCGCCGCGATAGGCTTGCAGCGCAAGGCCGCCCAGATGCGGCAAAGCCTCTGCCGATGCATGCAGTCGAGGGGGTGGTTCGATGTATTGGTCCAATGCAGTGCGGTTCATTGCGGATGCTCCTGTGCAAGGTAGGGGATCTGGTACGCCGACCCACAAATTTCGAAACATGAAAACGTGTCTTCGTCCGCCATGTGTGGTTGCAAATCCTCGCCATAGCAAAGGCTATGGCTGTGGTTTGCGCCTAGCCTGGCAAACGAATCCATCGTTTTCATCATGTTTCGGAACCTATGGGTCGGAGTACTGGTGCGAGGCGCGCTCCCAGCGGCAATGGAGATCGAGCCAACGCCCTCAAAGCGTAGGCGCCACGCGGTGTGGCGCCATCCCCAAGCTTGGTGAGCGCCGAGCCGCCATTGATGAAAGTCTGAAATTGATTGGCGCCGAGGCTCGCCTTGGTCGCATGATTGACCGCACCGCACCTTCCAGAATGCGGCCCCAGGAGAACGCGCATGACCCGGCTCTTTGCAGCACCCCATCCGCTGGCCCCTCCGAACAAGAACATCGTCATTTGCCTGGACGGCACCGGCAACCGGTTCGAGGTGTGCAACTCCAATGTCGTCAAGCTCTTCCAGGTGTGCGCGCGCGATCACAGCCAGATCGCCTACTACGACCCCGGCGTAGGCACCTTGGGTGACGCGGGCTACAAGACCTCGCTCGGCCGCCGGGTCAATGCGGCGCTGGGCAGCGCCTTGGGTGTGGGGCTGATGAAGAATGTTGAAGAGGCCTACGCCTACCTGATGGCGCACCATGCGCAAGGCGACCGCATCTACATCTTTGGCTTCAGCCGCGGGGCCTTCACCGCCCGCGTGCTGGCGGGCTTCATCAATCGTTGCGGCCTCTTCGAGAAGGGCTGCCAGAACCTGATCCCGTATGCGATGGAGTCCTTCGTCGAGCAACAAAACAGCGCGGCGACGGCAGAGGAAACCCAGGACTTCTTCAGACTTCGGTCGTCGTTCAGGCGGACCTTCGGGCGCCGCTTCCAAGTCAAGGGCCGCGATGAGCCGCCCTCTCTGCAGACGCCGATCCACTTTCTGGGCCTTTGGGACACCGTCAAGTCCTACGGCAATCTCTACAACCCGAGCCGCATTCCGCGTGAGTCTGTGAACGAGTCGGTCGGCATCGTCCGGCATGCGATGGCGCTCGACGAGCGGCGCGCCTTCTTCCCGCAGATGCACTGGCGGCGCAAGGGCAAGGGCCAGGATGTTCGCGAGGTCTGGTTTGCAGGCGTGCACGGCGACGTCGGCGGGACGCCCCGCGAGACCGAGTCGGGCTTGTCGAAGATCACGCTCGACTGGATGTTGTGCCATGCCGTCGAGGCCGGGCTGCAGATCGACGCCGACGACTACCTTCGCATCGTCCGAGGCGTCCTCGCCAGGGCAGAAGACTATGCGCCGGCGATTGCCAAGCCCGACCCGACGGCGCTGCGGCACGAGTCGCTCACCGGCCCGTGGTGGCTGATCGAAGCGCTGCCCTGGCGCCGCAATGATGGCCCCGAAGATGGCCCCAACCACGGCCCGCTTTGCTGGTGGCGGGGCCGGCGCGAGCAAGAGCGGATGCGCGCGGTGCCCGGCAGCGCGGTGATCCATGGCAGCACCCTCGAGCGCATCGCTCACGCCGAAGAGCGCTACCAGGGCAACACGCGCGCTGCAGCTTACCGGCCCGGGCAGTTGCCGATTCTTTCTGGCGATGGGCATCTGCGCCTGGCAAAGGGCCTGCCGGTGCTGATCGCTGAGCCGGACCCGCAGACCCAGCGGCTGCTGCTGCTGTTGCCCGATGGGTCGGGCGAGGTTCTGATGCACCGCTTGAGCCGGGCCGAATGCAAGGCCTGGCCGACCGCCGATTGCGGTGATGGCCTGCAGGCGCTGACAGTGCTGGCCTTGGCCACAGGGCAGGCGATACGCGAGGCCCTGCCGGCCAGCGTTCTGACCTGCGCGGTGCGCAAGGCGATCGAAACCGCACGCGAGAGCCTGCGATTTGCCGCGAACAGCCCGGCCGGCGCTTGGTTGGAGGCTTTCACGGTGCCGGCCAGTGCGGCCGCCGCAAGCGGGGGCGGCCTGACAAGGCCCGGGATCGCGAAACGGGAGTCGGCACTCCGGGACGCCTGCGCGCCGCTCGATGACCGGCTGGTGGACGCGCGCGCGGTGTTACGCGCCCTCGCACGCTGGGCCAATGAAATCGAGCGGGCCACTGGCGCGGCGCCCGGCATCGCACCCACCACTGTGGACCAGGGCACGAAGGATCTCAGCCATGGCTTGTACCTGGCGCGCACTGGGTCGGGCCAATCCGGTCCCGATACCGCGACGATTGACGCCTTGCTGGCGGCCTTCGAGGGCGCAATCCAAGCCGGCATTGCCCTGTTGGCGTCCGACCGGGCTGCCGGGGAGCGGGGCGCCAGCGCGCTCGACGCCGCCCTGCGCGCCGCCTTCGAGCGCGCGCTCGACGCCTGGATAGCGCTGCGAGCACCGAGCGACATCGCGCCCAGCAAGCAGCGGCGGGCGCCCATCGCGCCGCTGCTGGCGCGGCTCGCCGTGCTGGGTGCGGTGGGCGCGCTGGGCGCGCCAGAGGCCGCCAAGCGAGACACCCTGTTGCGCGCGCGGCTCAAGAATGTCCAGTCGCTGCGCGCCTGCGGCGTCGGCCGCTGCCTCGCGGTCGCGCAGGGGCTGCGCCCGGACGAGGCCGTCCAGGCGCTGGCGCGCAGCTTCAAGGCCGTGGTCAAGCTCGTCGATTGGCCAGCTGCGTTCGCCGAGGCGGTGACCATGCTGGTGCGTGGCGCCCAGGACGCCGCCGGGTCGACCGCCCGGGGGCTCGCTCCGCTTGGCGCTGCGATCATCCGGCAGCGGCTCGACGAGGTGATCGAAGCGCTGAGCAGCTTGGACCTGGCGCTGAGCCAGGTGTGGCTTGCACCCGGGCATCGCGAGGGCTTGACCATCGCCCGCGGCCATCTCTACGAGTCGCTGGTGACATGGGCCGACCGCCTGCGATAGGCGGGCGTTCGGCTGCATTGGCCGCGCTGGCGCACAAGGGTCGGCCGCAGACCCTCGCCGCAGCCGCCCAGCCCAACCAGGCCCGCCCGGGCTGGCATGATCCAAGCCCGTCCAGCTTCACCCCACACCCCCATGACCGACACCCATCTGATCCCCCTGCCCCGCCTGCTGGCAGCCATGCGTTTGCTGGTGCAGGGCTTTGGCAGCGCCCCCGCCGAGGTGGATGCAGTCGTCGGCAACCTGGTCGAGGCCAACCTGACCGGCCACGATTCCCACGGCATCGGCATGCTGCCGCGCTATGCCGATGCCTTCTTGCAAGGCGGCCTGCAGCCCAATGCCCAGGTCAGCACGCTGCTCGACAGTGGCACGCTGTTGCGGCTGGACGGCAACGCCGGCTTCGGCCAGGTGATCGGCCAGGCGGCGATGGCGCTGGGCATCGCCCGCGCCCAGGCCCAGGGCAGTTGCATCGTGGCGCTGGGCAATGCCCACCACCTGGGCCGCATAGGGGCCTGGGCCGAGCAAGTGGCGGCCGCCGGCCTGGTGTCGATGCACTTCGTCAACGTGATTTCGCGCGGCATCGTGGCGCCGTTTGGCGGCAGCGATGCGCGCTTTGGCACCAACCCGTTTTGCGCCGGCGTGCCGCTGGCCGGCCGGCCGCCGGTGATCCTGGACTTTGCCACCAGCATGATCGCCCAGGGCAAGACCCGGGTGGCGATGAACAAGGGCGAGCAGGTGGCACCCGATTGCCTGATCGACGACCAGGGCCGGCCCACCCAGAATCCGCGTTACAGCGTGCTGCCGCCCTGGGGTGCGCTGCTCACCTTTGGCGGCCACAAGGGCTTTGGCCTGGCGCTGATGTGTGAGCTGCTGGGCGGCGCGCTGGCCGCTGGCCAGACCCAGCGCGACAGCGACAGCAGCCAAAAGCGGGTGCTCAACGGCATGTTCAGCGTGTTGGTCGACCCCGCCGCGCTGGGCGACAAGGCGGCGTTCGAGGCCGAGGCGCTGGCCTTCCTGGACTGGGTGCAGGCCTCGCCGCCGCGCAGCGGTTTTGGCGCGGTGCAGGTGGCCGGTGACCCGGAGCGCCGCATGCGCGCCGAGCGCAGCGCGCAGGGCGTGCCGGTGGACGCCACCAGTTGGCAAGAGATCCTGGCCGCTGCCAGCAAGCTGGGGGTGGACGCGAGCCGGGTGCAAGGCCTGGCCGGCCAGGCTTGAGCCCTGGGCCTTGGGCCTGTCATTGAGCCTGGGTTGAGCCTGGGTTGAGCCTGGTCCCTGTCGCTGTGGTGACTGCCCGGGCCGGGTAAGCCCAGGCCTGTGGCCAACACGCCGTGGCCTAGGCTTGGCCCGCCGCTGCCGCCCTGCCCTGGGCGGGCGGTGCCCATCCCAAAAACCCGACCCAGGAGCGCCCTCATGACCCCCCAACTCTCAAGCCGACTGGCCGCCTTGGCCAGCGCGATGCTGCTGGCCGGCTGCGGCGGCAGCGACAGCCCGACCGCGCCGCCGGCACCTGCACCCGCGCCCCCGCCGGTGGTGGCTGAAGAAGCCCGCCCGCAGGACACCCGGGTCTTCACGCCGCTGGCGGCCGACAAATACGCCGACTTCGAGGTCTCGGCCACCGGCAAGCCCAGCTTCAAGGCCATGACCGGCGCGGCCGGTGAGACCGACCGCTACACCGGCACGCTCGACGGCGCCGGCTACCGCGTCGAGGTGCCCAAGAACTGGAACGGCAAGTTGGTGGTCTACGCCCATGGCTATGCCGGCACCGGCGCCGACCTGGGGGTGCAGATGCCTTCGATCCGCCGCCACCTGATCGACAACGGCTATGCCTGGGTGGCGTCGAGCTACAGCAAGAACTACTACGACGTGCGCGCCGGGGTCGAGGACAGCAACAACCTGGTGCTCAACTTCAACAAGATCACCGCCGACAACGGCCGCACCCTCACCGCGCCCACCAAGCTCTACATCACCGGCGTTTCGATGGGCGGGCACATCACCGCCGCGGCGATTGAGGACGAGGCCTTCGCGACCGCCAACCACAAGGTCAAGTACCACGGCGCAGTGCCGATGTGCGGCGTGGTGGGCGACACCGAGCTGTTCAACTATTTCGGCAACTACCAGGCGGCGGCACAAACCCTGGCCGGCCTGCCCAACTACGCGCTGTCGTCGTTTGCCGACATCGCCGCGCTGGTGCGGGCTTCGATGTTCACCACCTTCAGCACCGTGCCCACCGCCCAGGGCTTGAAGTTGAAAGAGATCGTCAAGAACCTGACCGGCGGCGAGCGCCCGATCTTCAACGAGGGCTATGGCAACAGCGGCCTGCAGAACGTGGTCTGGAGCACCTTTGGCGGCGACGGCACCATCACCGGCATCCTCACCCAGCCGGTGCTTGACACCCACCGCTATGTCTACCAGATGGACAACAGCATCGTGCTCAGCGCCGACGAGATCAGCCTGAACAACAGCATCCCGCGCTGGACCGAGGTGGCCACCGCCAACCGATTGCGCACCGACGGCCTGCGCTGGATCCCCAAGATCAACGGCGAGTTCAAGATCCCGGTGGTCTCGATCCACACCCTGGGCGACCTGTACGTGCCCTTCCACATGGAGCAGACCTACCGCAACCGCACGGTGGCCAAGGGCAATGGCGCCTGGCTGGTGCAACGCGCCATCCGTGCGCCCAGCCATTGCGACTTCACGGTGGTCGAGCAGGTCAATGCCTTCAAGGACATGGTCAGCTGGGCCGAGAGCGGCACCAAGCCGGCTGGCGACGATGTGCTGACCGCCGCCACCCTGGCCAATGCCGCCTACGGCTGCACCCACACCATCAACACCGGCGGCGTGGATGACAACGCCACCACCGTGGGGACCCGCGCCTTCATGCCGGCTTGCCCGGCACCTTGATCGGTCTGGCCCTCGGCTTGAGGGCCTGCAGGCACAAAAAAACCCGCCAGGGCGACCCAGCCCCGGCGGGTTTTTTGATGTCTGCGCTTGTCTGAGTTTGTTTGAGCTGGTCAGACGCGGCGGCGCTGGCCCACTGCGGCCAGGCCACACAGCGCCACGCCCACCAGGGCCAGGCCTGCGGGCTCGGGCACCTCGACCTGGATGGTGGTCTGCGCCAGCACCGCACCCCGGCCGCCGGCCGCGTTGATGTCAAAGACCGTCAGGCGCAGGTCGTACAGGCCGTTGCCGGGCAGGAAGCCGAAGCCCGAATTGCCGAACAGCGGATTGGCCGATTGCTGCACGCCGAACTCGCCCGCCACCGGCGTGTTGCCGACCCGCTTGACACCGTTGTAATAGCTGTTGTCGCCCCAGTTGGTCAACACATTGAGCAAGGTGAAGGCTGTGCCGGCGCTGGCATCGGTGTCCACCGCCAGCTCGACCATCACATTGGTCAGGTCCAACAGGCCGCCGCCGGCCTGGGTGTTGACCGAGAACTCGTAGTTCCACATCGCCTTGGGCCCGCCCGAGCAGGTCGGGTTGCACAGGCCGGGGGCGCTGTGGTAGATGCCGCTGGACCCGTCGATGGTGGCCAGCGTGGCGCGGTTTTTGGCGCGCAGGGCCACCTCGACCGCATTGGTGTTGTCGGTGCCGATGGTCCAGTTGCCGTTGACATTGCCCGACCCGAAATAAACCCCGGGTGCCGCAATATTGCCGTAACTGCTGATTGGCGCGGCAAATGCCGCGCCAGCCAGGGCTAAACCAGCGCTCAAAGCCCCGGCAAGGCGGCTTGCTTTCAACAATCGATTCATAAAAGCTCCTGAAATATTCAAAACCTACGAATACCGCAAAACTGCTGGCGGAATGCTTTTGAGAAGCCCACCAGCGTTGGCGACTGCGGCTTCACAGAGCACTCAACCGCAGGAAGCGCGCCAAGGCCACCACCTATTTGCGGGGTTTTGCCGAAATCCTCAATCGCGGCAACAACTTGCAACACGCAAGAATGGGCCGGTCGGATTGCGCCAATATGTCAATCGTCTGGATTTGTCAATGGGCTCGACAGCGGCGAAAGTCACAGGCGCGCTGGAATTTGATAAAAACAGTGGCG
>JANLZT010000292.1:0-17313 GCA_031366465.1 Betaproteobacteria bacterium
CTGTTCCAGCGCGCGGCGCAAGAGGGCTGGGCCTTGGCCAGCACCTGGCCCTGCATCGTCGAGGCCAGTTATCTGGTCATGCCACCGCAGCGCTTCGCGCTGCTGCGCTGGGTGGCCGAAGGGGCGATCTCGGTCTTTCCGTTTGACCCGCAAGACCTGGAACCCATGGTTTCGCTGATGCGCCGCTATACCGAAACCCCGCGCAAGCAGATGGACCTGGCCGACGCGTCGCTGGTCTGGCTGGCGTCTGACGCCGGCATCACCCGCATCATGACGCTGGATGTGCGCGACTTCTCTCGCTACCGGCTGGCTGATGGCCGGGCGTTCGAGATCCTCTGACATGGCCGCTGACCTGGCTGATCTGCATGCGCCCGACCAGGCCTTGTTCGATGCCATCACCGGTGCATGCGGCGCAGTACAGCGCCGCGCGCTGGCCAAGGCCATCACGCTGCTGGAATCGACCCGGCCCGACCACCGCTCCCGCGCCGACGCGCTGCTCAATGCGCTGCTGCCGGCCAGCGGAAACAGCTTTCGGCTGGGCATCAGCGGTGTGCCGGGGGTCGGCAAGAGCACCTTCATCGAGGCGCTGGGCCTGCAACTGATCGAGCAAGGCCACCGCGTGGCGGTGCTGACGGTGGACCCGTCGTCCAGCGTCTCGGGCGGCTCCATCCTGGGCGACAAGACGCGCATGGAACGGCTGTCGATGGACACCCGCGCCTACATTCGCCCCAGCCCGGCCAGCGGCACGCTGGGCGGCGTGGCCGAGAAAACGCGCGAGGCGATGCGGGTCTGCGAAGCCGCCGGCTATGGCATTGTCATCGTCGAAACCGTGGGCGTGGGCCAGAGCGAAACGGCGGTGGCCGGCATGACCGACATGTTTGTGCTGCTGCAGCTGCCCAACGCCGGTGACGATCTGCAGGCCATCAAGAAAGGCGTGATGGAGCTGGCCGACCTGGTGGTGATCAACAAGGCCGATCTGGACGCGGCGGCGGCAACGCGGGCCCGGGCGCAGATCAGCTCGTCGCAGCGGCTGATCGGCCTGCACCACCGGCCCGAGCACATGGCCCAAGATGAATCGACCTGGCAGCCGCAGGTGATGCAGCTCAGCGCGCTCAAGGGCAGCGGGCTGGCCGAGTTCTGGGCCCTGGTGATGCGCTTTCAACAACTGCAAACCGCCAACGGCCGGCTGCAGACCCGGCGCCATGCCCAGGACCAGGCCTGGATGTGGAGCCTGATCACCGCCGGGTTGAACCAGCGCTTCAAGGCCCATGCGGCGGTCAAGGCCGCGCTGCCTGGCCTGGCCGCCGAGGTGCAAGCCGGACGCGTAGCGGCCTCCGTGGCCGCGCGCCGGTTGCTCGACCTGATCGCTTGAACCGAATACCACGCCACTCACAAGACACACGCGAGGAATACACCATGCACGACATTCAAGAAAAGCTCGAAGCCATGCGCGCCAAAGCCCGCCTGGGCGGAGGCCAGAAGCGCATCGATGCCCAGCATGCCAAGGGCAAGCTCACCGCACGCGAGCGGCTGGAACTGCTGCTGGACGACTGCAGTTTTGAAGAATGGGACCTGTTCGTCGAGCACCGCTGCGCGGACTTCGGCATGGCCGAGAACAAGGTGCCGGGCGACGGCGTGGTCACCGGCTACGGCATGATCAGCGGGCGCCTGGTGTTTGTCTTCAGCCAGGACTTCACGGTGTTTGGCGGTGCGCTGTCCGAGGCCCATGCCGAGAAGATCTGCAAGGTGATGGACCAGGCGATGAAGGTGGGCGCGCCGGTGATCGGGCTGAACGATTCGGGTGGCGCGCGCATCCAGGAAGGTGTCGCGTCTCTGGGTGGTTATGCCGACGTGTTCCAGCGCAATGTGATGGCCAGCGGCGTGATTCCGCAGATCAGCCTGATCATGGGCCCCTGCGCCGGCGGCGCGGTGTACTCGCCGGCGATGACCGACTTCATCTTCATGGTTCGTGACAGCAGCTACATGTTCGTCACCGGCCCCGAGGTGGTGAAGACGGTGACCCATGAAGAGGTCACGGCTGAGGAGCTGGGTGGCGCCGGCACCCATACCAGCCGCAGCGGCGTGGCCGACCTGGCCTTCGCGAACGACGTCGAGGCGATTCAGATGCTGCGCCGCTTCTACAACTACCTGCCGCTGAACAACCGCGAGAAACCACCGGTGCGCCTGAGCGGCGACCGCGCCGACCGGCTCGACTTCAGCCTCGACACGCTGGTGCCCGACAACACCAACAAGCCCTACGACATCAAGGAGCTGGTCCACAATGTGGTCGACGATGGCGACTTCTTCGAGTTGCAGCCCGACTACGCCAAGAACATCGTCATCGGCCTGGCCCGCATGGAAGGCCGGACCGTGGGCATCGTGGCCAACAACCCGATGGTGCTGGCGGGCTGCCTGGACATCAGGAGCAGCATCAAGGCGGCGCGCTTCGTCCGCTTCTGCGATGCGTTCAACATCCCGGTGCTGACCTTCGTCGACGTGCCCGGCTTCATGCCCGGCACCAGCCAGGAATACGGCGGCATCATCAAGCATGGCGCCAAGCTGCTGTATGCCTATGCCGAGTGCACGGTGCCCAAGGTCACGGTGATCACCCGCAAGGCCTATGGCGGCGCCTATGACGTGATGAGCAGCAAGCACCTGCGCGGCGACGTCAACTTCGCCTGGCCGAATGCCGAGATCGCGGTGATGGGTGCCAAGGGCGCGGTGGAGATCATCTTCCGCGAGGACAAGGGCGATCCGGCCAAGCTCAGCCGCCGCGAGGCGGAATACAAAGCCCAGTTTGCCAACCCCTTTGTGGCCGGCAGCCGCGGCTTTATTGACGACGTGATCCAGCCGCACGAGACGCGCAAGCGCATCTGCCGCAGCCTGGTGATGCTGCGCGACAAGCAGCTGGACAACCCGTGGCGCAAGCACGGCAACCTTCCACTCTGATCACGAAACTGGATATATCAACATGTTCAAGAAAATCCTGATTGCCAATCGCGGTGAAAACGGCCGCAAAGCGGACGTTTCGGCGAAGCCAAATTGCTTGGTGCGCGCAGCGCACGCAGGCGAGTTCATCGCGGAGAACCAGCATGTTTAAGAAGATACTGATCGCCAACCGCGGTGAAATCGCTTGCCGAGTGATCAAAACCGCCAAAAAGATGGGCATCGCCACCGTGGCGGTGTATTCCGAAGCCGACCGCGATGCGCTGCATGTGGCGCTGGCCGACGAGTCGGTGTTCATCGGCGCGGCCGCGTCGCGCGAGAGTTACTTGGTGGCCGACAAGATCATCGCCGCCTGCAAGGCCACCGGCGCGCAAGCCGTGCACCCGGGCTACGGCTTCCTGTCCGAGAACGAGGCCTTTGCCCGGCGGGTGGAGGAAGAAGGCATCACCTTCATCGGCCCCAAGCACTACAGCATTGCCGCAATGGGCGACAAGATCGCGTCCAAGAAGTTGGCGATCGAGGCCAAGGTCAACACCATTCCGGGCTGGAACGCCGCCATCGACAGCGCCGAGCGTGCGGTGCAGATTGCCAGGGACATCGGCTACCCGGTGATGATCAAGGCCAGTGCCGGCGGCGGTGGCAAGGGCCTGCGGGTGGCCCACAACGAGGGTGAAGCCTTCGAGGGCTTCACCGCCTGCCGCAATGAGGCCCGCAACAGCTTTGGCGACGACCGGGTGTTCATCGAGAAGTTTGTCCAGAGCCCGCGCCACATCGAGATCCAGGTGCTGGGTGACTCGTTCGGCAATTGCGTCTACTTGAACGAGCGCGAGTGCAGCATCCAGCGCCGCCACCAGAAAGTGATCGAGGAGGCGCCGTCGCCCTTCATCAGCGAGGCCACGCGCAAGGCGATGGGCGAGCAGGCGGTAGCACTCGCCAAGGCCGTGAACTACCAGTCGGCCGGCACGGTGGAGTTCGTGGTCGGCAAAGACCAGAGTTTTTACTTTCTGGAGATGAACACCCGGCTGCAGGTGGAGCACCCGGTGACCGAGGCCATCACCGGCCTGGACCTGGTGGAGCAGATGATCCGCGTGGCGGCCGGCGAGGATCTCGCCTTCACCCAGGCCGATGTCAAACGCCAGGGCTGGGCGATGGAATGCCGCATCAATGCCGAAGACCCCTTCCGCGGCTTCCTTCCGTCCACCGGGCGGCTGGTGCGTTTTGCGCCGCCCCAGACCACGATGGCCGCCTCGATGCCAGTCCCCGAGAACGGTGGCGTGCGGGTGGACACCGGTGTGGCCGAGGGCGGCGAGATCCCGATGTTCTATGACTCGATGATCGCCAAGCTGATCGTGCATGGCGCCGACCGGCTGGACGCCATCCAGAAGATGCGCGAGGCGCTGAATGGCTTCGTGATCCGTGGCGTGTCCAGCAACATCCCGTTCCAGAGTGCCTTGCTGGCTCACCCTAAATTTGTGGCCGGCGACTTCAACACCGGCTTCATCGCCGAGAACTACCCCCAGGGCTTCCGCGCCGAGGACGTGCCGCACGATGACCCCGACTTCCTGGTGGCCCTGGCCGCCGCCGCCTACCGTTTGTACCGGGTGCGCGCGGCGGGCATCAGCGGCCAGATGCCGGGCCATGAGGTGCAGATCGGCCGCCAATTCGTGGTGGTGGTCAAGGGCGTGGGCGGGGCGCACCGCCATGTGCCGGTGGTGGTGCAACTCAGTGGCCCCACCACGCTGACGGTCAGGGTCGAGGGCCGCCCGCCCTATGCGATCAGCACCGACTGGTCCTTCGGCGGTATCCGCGCCAGTGGCAGCTGCAATGGCCAGCCCTTCACCGCGCAGATCGAGCGCCAGGGCCTGTGGTACCGGGTCTCGCACAACGGCCTGTTGATCGAGGCCCAGGTGATGATCGCCCGCGCGGCTGAGCTGCTGCGCCTGATGCCCTTCAAGGCCCCGGCCGACATGAGCAAGTTCCTGCTCTCGCCGATGCCCGGGCTGCTGGTGGACGTGGTGGTCCAGCCCGGCCAGACGGTGCAGGCCGGTGAGCGCCTGGCGGTGATCGAAGCGATGAAGATGGAAAACATCCTCACCGCCGTGCAGGACGGTGTGGTCAAGGACGTGCTGGCGGCCAAGGGCGAAAGCCTGGCGGTGGACCAGCCCATCATTGCCTTTGCCTGAAGGAGCCCACCATGAGCGAACCCAAACCCTTCCGCATCCTGGGCATCCAGCAGATCGCCATCGGCGGGCCCGACAAGGCCAAGTTGAAAAGCCTGTGGGTCGACATGCTGGGCCTGACGGTCAAGAGCACTTTTGTCTCTGAGCGCGAAAACGTCGACGAGGACATCTGTGCGTTGGGGCAAGGCCCGACGGCGGTGGAGGTCGACCTGATGCAGCCGATCGACCCCGACAAGAAGCCTGCGGTGCACACCACCCCGCTCAACCATGTGGGCCTGTGGGTCGACGACCTGCCCAAGGCCGTCGAATGGATGGCGGCCCACGGCGTGCGTTTTGCGCCGGGCGGCATCCGCAAGGGCGCGGCGGGCCACGACATCACCTTCATCCACCCCAAGGGCAATGAGCAGTTTCCGGTGGGCGGTGAGGGGGTGCTGATCGAGTTGGTGCAGGCGCCGGCCGAGGTGGTGGTGGCGCTGGGCTGAAGGCACTTGCACAGCAGTGGTGTGCACTGTCGTCGTGTACACTAAATACACTGGAGTGCAGCATGAAAAACATCACCCTCAGTGCCGACGGCAGCTTGATTGAGGCGGCGCGCGAACGTGCCTTGGCCGAAAGCACCACGCTCAATGAGCAGTTCCGCCGCTGGCTGGCCGGCTACGCTCGGCGCGATCAACGTGCCGAGCGATTCGACGCCTTGATGGCTGAGTTGCGCGGCGCGGTGACGGTGGGCCGCCAACTCAGCCGGGATGAAATGAATGAGCGCTGAGCGCTTCATCGACACCAATGTCTTCGTCTACCAGGTCGATTCGCGCGACCCACGCAAGCAGGTGATCGCTGAGCGCATCGTGCGGCAGGCGCTGATCACCGGTGACGGCTGCATCAGCTTCCAGGTGGTGCAGGAGTGCCTGAACACCGTCACGCGCAAGGCGCAGATTCCATTGAGCCTGCCGCAGGCACAGGCCTATCTGGACACGGTGCTGGCGCCGCTGCTGGCGGTGAATGCCAGCAGCGGTCTTTACCACCGCGCGCTGGGCTTGCAAGGGCGCTGGCAGTTCAGCTTCTACGATTCACTGATCATCGCTGCCGCTTTGGAGGCGGGCTGCACGCGTTTGATCAGTGAAGACCTGCAACATGGCCAGCGGGTGGAATCACTGGTGATCGAGAACCCGTTCAGAAGCTGATCGCCATGATTAACTTTTGCTAAGCAAGCACGGCCATGAAGCGCGCATCGGCCAGCGCGGCGGCCGGCGTCAGGATCGTCAGGGGCAGCGCTTCGGTCACTGTCAACAGGTACTGGTCGCCGGTGATCAGCCAAGGCGCCTGGGCCACCAGCGCGGTGTGGATGAAGGCGTCGTCGTCAGGATCGCGGCTGTGGTTGGGCAGGGCCGTGTCGGCTGGCAAGGCCACCCACAGCGCGCAGGCATCCACGTCGTGCAGCAAGCGTTGGCGTTGCTCCAGGCTCAGCCAGCGGTCGAACTTCGGCTTCCAAATGCGGCTGCGCAGTTCTTCAAAGGTGGCGCTTGAGAACACCGGCACGCCATGCTGCAGCACATGACGCACCACCTGCGCGGGCGCACCACCCGGGGCCAGCGCGGCGCTGATCCAGACATTGCTGTCGATCACCACCCGCTGCCGGTGCTCAGCTCTCATCGGCCAGCTATTGGTCCAGCGTGGTCTCGGTCAAGCCGGACGTCGCAGCGGCCGTGGCGGTCTGGTCCAGTGTCTGCTGCAGCCGGTTGGCGTAGAACCCACGCATTGCCTCGTAGTCTTGCGCGCTGACCATCACGCCCACCACCCGGTCGCGCCGCACCACACGCACCGGCGCACGCTGGGCCAGGTCGATGAACTCGCCAAAGCGGGTCTTGGCGTCGTTGGCGGTGAAGGTCTGCATGGTGTTTGCCAAGGGGATGGTGGGTAGCAGCTAATGATAAATCGAATCGGACCAATCGAACGATTAGAACGATTAGAACGATTAGAACGATTCGATCAAATCCTGCTCACCATCAGTGCCGCATCGGGCTGGACGTCTCGGCCGCCAACGGCG
The DNA here is from genome assembly GCA_031366465.1 of Betaproteobacteria bacterium. GTDB lineage: Bacteria > Pseudomonadota > Gammaproteobacteria > Burkholderiales > Burkholderiaceae_C > Pseudaquabacterium. Next base: position 7,171 of record JANLZT010000292.1, read on the forward strand.
CAATGCCTTCGTCCAAGCTATCCCCGCGCAGCAGCGCCAGCATGTCGGCCGCGCGCATCAGCGTGCCGCCACCGCCGTCCTGGCCGGCCAGCACGCCCTCGGCCAGCGCCCGCTTGCTGTGGTGCAGCTTGACGATGCGGTCTTCGATGGAGCCCTGCGTCACCAGCCGATAAACCGTTACCGGCCGCTGCTGGCCGATGCGGTGGGCGCGGCCGCTGGCCTGGTCTTCGGCGGCCGGGTTCCACCAGGGGTCGGCGATGATCACGTAGTCGGCCATGGTCAGGTTCAGGCCAAAGCCGCCGGCCTTCAGGCTGATCAGGAAAAAGTCCCCCTGGCCGGCCTGGAAGGCATTCACCCGCTGGGTGCGCTGGGCCGCCGGGGTGCTGCCGTCCAGGTATTGGTAGCTCAAGCCTGCAGCGTCCAGCCGCTCGCGCAGCAGGGCCAGAAAGTCGGTGAACTGGCTGAACACCAGGGCCTTGTGGCGGCCGGCCACCAGCTCGACGGCCAGGCGCTCGAACTCCTGCACCTTGGCGCCCACCAGGCCCAGCTCGGGTGCCACCAGGCGCGGGTCGCAGGCGGCGCGGCGCAGCTTGGTCAAAGCCGCCAACACATGCATCTGGGCCTGGCCCTCACCCGGGCCGGATGTGGCCGCGCCGCCGCCCGCAGCCCCGGCCGCCAGCACCTGGTTGACGCTGGCCTCGGCCTGCTGGCGCAGCGCCTCCAGCAAGGCGCGCTCGCGGCTGCCGGGCACCACTTCATGGACGATCTCGGTGCGCGGCGGCAGGTCGTCCAGCACCTCGGTCTTGGTGCGGCGCAGCAAGAAGGGCGCGACCAGCCGGCGCAGCCGCCGCCCGGCTTGGGGGTCGCCGTCGCGCTCGATCGGGCCGGCAAAGCGCTGGTTGAACTGCTCCAGGCTGCCGAGCAGGCCGGGGTTGGCAAAGGCCATGATGGACCACAGCTCGCCCAGGCGGTTCTCGATCGGCGTGCCGGTCAGCGCCAGCTTGAAGTCGGCCGCCAGGGCTTGCGCGGCCCGGGCCCGCCGGGTGGCCGAGTTCTTGATCGCCTGGGCCTCGTCCAGCACCGCGCTGTGCCAGACCCGGCTGGCCAGGATCTCGCCGTCGATCTGCATCAGCCCATAGCTGCACACCAGCACCTGGCCCGGGCCCAACGCGGCCACCTGTTTGCGGCGGGCGGCGCTGCGGGCGGTGTCGGCGGGCGGGGTGTCGGCATCTGCGCTGACCATGTCGGTGCTGGAGGCCTCAGCGGCCTCGGCCGCGTCATCCGTGGCATCCGTGGCGTCCGTGGCGTCCGTGCCGTCCGTCAGCGCGCCGCCGCTACCGTACATCTCGATCTGCAGGCCCGGCGCAAAGCGGGCCGCCTCGGCCAGCCAGTTGCCGCAGACCGAGGTGGGCGCCACCACCAGGGCCGGGCCGCCGCCGGCCCGGTCGATCAGCAGGGCCAGGGTCTGCAGGGTCTTGCCCAGGCCCATGTCGTCGGCCAGCACCGCGCCAAAGCCGCTGGCAGCCAGGCGCATCAACCAGTTGAAGCCGGTGGTCTGGTAGTCGCGCAGCTCGGCGGCCAGGCCGGCCGGGCGCTCGAAGACCTGGGTCAGCGCGGCCTCCCAGGCCTGGCTGCGCTGGCGCCAGGCGGCGTCACCGGCCAGCGCCGGGGCGTCGGCCTGGGCCGACCAGGCCAGCGCCGCCAGCGGTGACAGGCGCTGCACCTTGCCCTGGGTGTGCACCACGCTGCGCAGGTCGGCCAGTTGCTGGCGCAGGGTGTCGGTCAGCGCCAGGAAGGCGCCGTCGCCCAGCGCCACATAGCGGCTCTTGCCCTGGGCCAGCAGGTCCAGCAGTTGGCGCAGGCGCAGCACCTCGCCGCCGTCCACGGTCAGCTCGCCGTCGATCTCCAGCCAGTCGCCGCGGCTGTTGACCTTCAGGCTCAACTGAGACGCGCTGACGGCCTTGACCTTGAAGGATTTGCCCTTGGGCCATTCGGCGACGATGCCCGGCGCCAGCCGGCCGATTGCCTCCACCGTGGCCAGGGCTTGCTCGGGCTGGTCAAGCTGCCAGTGGTGGTCGGCTTCGTCCAGCCAGTCGAGCGCGGCGGTGAGCGCTTGCAGTTGGGCCCGCTCGGCCGCCAATTGGCGGCGGGTGGACAGGGTCAGGCCCTGGTGCACGGTGGTCAGGCGCTCGCGGCCGGCACCCGGCGCCGGGCGCGGGCCGAAATCACCAAAGGGTGCGGCCACCAGGCGCAGCAGCAGGCCGTCGCCCTGCGGCGTCAGCTCGGCGCGCAGCACCGCACTGGCCGGCACCTCGGCACCGGCATCGGCATCGCTGGTCAGCTGGAAATGGCTGCCCAGCACCCGCAGTGCGGCGTCCATCTCGTCGCGTGCCGACACCGGCACCTGCCAGCCCTGGCTGACCAGTTCGGCCACCCGCAACTGGGCCGCGCTGACGCGCACCAGCCGGGCCTGGTCGGGGCCGTCGCGCAGCAGCAGCACCGATGGGCGCGACGGGTCTTGGTAGCGGCGGTCGTAGAGGCCGGCCTCCCAGTCGTCATCCTCGTCGTTGTCGTCGAGCAGATGCGCGGCGTCGGCCTCGATCAGTGCGGCCTCGTCGGGGCGGATCGGGTCGATCACGCGGAACTGCAGAAACTCGCCGCGGGTCAGCACCTCAAGATGGGGCAGGGATTCGGACACTTCGATGAAATGCGCCGGGGCGTCGGCCCAGACCACATGTGGGTGGCGCACCAGCGCCTGCACGGCCTGGATCTGGTCGATCACCAGCTTGCCGCCATAGGGCAGTTTTTTCAGCGCGCGCAGCACGGCGGCGTCGTGGGCCGGCAGGTCGCTGCGCTTGGCCAGGCCGCTCAGGGACGCGGCCTTGGCCTTGCCCAGGCCACGCACGCCGGCCTTTTGTTCCAGCGGCGCCACCTTGCGCACCCGGCCCAGCGCGTCGGTGGTGATGGCCCAGACCAGGCGGTCGGCCAGTGCCGCGGCGCCGGCCCCCGCCGCGCCGCCCACCGGCCCGAGCGCGACGATGGCATTGAGCGCCTCACGCCAGCGCGCCGCCGGCGCACCGATCGGAAAGGGCATTGCGGCGTCGTCGGCCTGGACGGCGGTGGCCAGCAGCATGGCGCTGCTGCGGCGTGTCATGCGCGCCAGCCAGGGCAGGCCGGCGCCGGTGAAGGCGTCGGTCAGGGCCTTGGCATGGCCGGCCAGCACGGCCGGATGCGCCGGCTGGTGGCCCAGCCAGGCCGCCAGCAGCAGGTGGGCAAGTTGGTGCAGGCCGTGCAGCCGGCCGCTTTGCAGCGGCGCCAGCGCAAAGGCCCGGGCATTGCGTGGCGCATCGCCCAGGCGCTGGTCCACCGCCTCTTGCCAGACACCCCAGAAGGTGTAGGCATCGGCGTCGCGCTTGCCGGCCTCGCCAGCGGCAAATTTGCGCGCCTTGGTCCAGGCGGCCGGGTCGGCCTGCGCAATCAGCGCCAGCAGGTAAAACCAGCTGGTGGGCGGGCTGAACAACAGCTTGCGCTTGCCGGCCAGCGTGGCGGCCTCTTTCCAGGCCAGCTCGAAGGCGCTGGCGCCCTCGGCATAGCGCCCCTGCTGGATGTCGGCGGCCGCGCGCAGGGCCTGCGCCTCGGGGTGGTCCAGGCCCAACAGCACCCGGCCCACCTCGGCGGTGTCGCCGGCCAGCAGGCAGTGCTCGGCCAGGCGCAGCCGCAACCAGTCGTGCAGCGCAGCAGGCTGGGGCTGGCTTTGCCGCTGCAGCCACACCCAAAGCGGCAAGGTGAACGGCTCACTGTCGCCGCCCAGGTGGCTGAGCAGGCTCCTCAGCAGACGAAAACGCAGCTCAATGTCGATGCGCGACCACAGTGCCTCGTCGAAGGGCTGCAAAAATGCCGCCGCCAGCAGGTTGGGATGTTCGGGCGAGGCGTTGCGGCTGATCTTGCACAGCCGATCAAAGGCCTGGGGCGTACCGCCGGCCAGCACCACCACCCGGATCGCGCCGACCATCGCCTCGTCACCAAACAGCTCCAGGTACCAGGTGCTGCCAAACTGGACCATCCGTTGCCAGGCCAGCCACCAGGCCTGGCGGGCAGTGTCGTCTTGCAGCAGCGCCGCAAAGCGCGGCCAGGCCAGGCGCGCGGGCACAAACCATTGGCCTTGGGCACTGCTGCTGGCCAGCCCGGCCTGGTGCAGTTCACCCAGCAGGCGGCGCAGCTCGGCCGCGTGGAAGGCATTGCCGCGCGCCGTGCGGTGGCTGCCCAGCAACTCGGCCAGCCGGGTGATGTTGAGCGGCGCCTGCGCGAAACACAGGGCATCGAAGACGGTCTGGCGATCAGGGGGCAGGGCAGGGGTCGACAGCGGAGGCGGATGCATGGCAGCGCGGGCAGCGTGTGTGTGGCAGCGGCCTCGGGCCTGAGCCCGGGCAGCCGGCAGCGCCTTGCGCCGCCGTGCCAGTGTAGGAGGCTGCCTGGCCGCTGCTGGCCGACCGCCGTTGCTCGCCGTTGCCCCTTGCCCGCCGGCTGCCAGCCGCTGTCAATGGGCCGCGGTGGTCGGCACCTCGGGTGGCGCCGCCGTGACACAGATGCCGGCACCGATCAAGGCGGCCACCATGGTCAGCACCGCCGCCCAGCAAGCGGTGCTGGCTTGCCAGTGGCGGGTGCGTGCGGGCGCGGGCGATGACACAGCATGGGTTGAGGCTTGGGCGGTCATCTTGCGTACTCCTGAGGCCGGGCCGGATGGGGTTCATCGGGTCTGCCTGCACTCTAGGGTGGCCACAGCGGGCGGGTGCATCAATCCTGGACATCGCGCCTGTGCGCTATTCACAAGGGCCTGGCACGAAGTCACGCCGCAGGCCTGGCTGGGCCCGGCTGCGGGAGGGCTACAGGGCCCCGCCCTGGGCCGCAAACACTGCCACCGCGGCCGCCTTGCCCTTGAACTGCACGGCATCCAGCGCTTGCACTGCCACCCGCCCGGCCAGCGCGGCGGCGGTGTTGGCGTCCATCAGCAGCGGCCGGCCGGCCGGTTTGGTGTGGGCCTCCAGCCGGGCTGCCAGGTTGACGGTGTCGCCGATGCAGGTGTAGGTGGCGCGCGTTTGCGTGCCGGTATAGCCGGCGATCACCTCGCCGCTGGCGATGCCGATGCCGATGGCCAACGCGGGCTTGCCCTCGGCCTGGCGCTCGGTGTTGAGCAGGCCGATCATCTCGATCATGTCTTGCGCGGCGCGCACGGCGGCCAACGGGGCGTCATCCAGCGCGCGGGGTGCGCCGAAGATCGCCATCAGACCGTCGCCAATCATCTGGTTGACCACCCCGCCCTGGGCGCTGATGGCCTCGAACATCAGCGCGTAGTAGGTGTTGAGCAGCTCGATGGTTTCTTCGGGCGATTGCGATTCCACCAGCGCGGTAAACCCCCGGATGTCGCTGAACATCACCGTGGCCTGCACCCGGTGGCCGCCCAACGCAAAGCCCGACTGCATCAGGTCAGCGGCCACCTCGGAGGTGGCAAAGCGCCGGACCAGGGCCTGGAGCTGGTCACGCAAACGCTTTTTCTCCAGGCTGGAATCGATGCGGGCACGCAGCAGCACCGGGTTCACCGGCTTGTGCAGGTAGTCGTCGGCGCCCAGCTCGATGCAGCGCACCACATGCGCCAGGCCTTCGAGCGAGGAGGTGACGATCACCGGGATGTCGCGCAGCGCCGGGTCGGCCGCCAGCAGCGCCAGCACGCCAAAGCCGTCGAGTTCGGGCATTTCGATGTCGAGCAGCATCAGATCGAAGGGCTCGCTGCGCAGCAACTCCAGCGCGCGCCGGCCGTTTTCGGCCAGCGCCACGCGGTGGCCCTGCAGTTCGAGGTTGCGTGCCAGCAGCAGGCGGTTGACCTTGTTGTCGTCGACCACCAGCAGGCGGGCGCCTTGCCCGTTGGGCCGGGTGCGGGGTGTTGGCAGCTCAGCCATGGGCCAGCGCCTGCAGGGCGGCCAGTGCTTCGTGGCAGCAGGCATCCAGTTCGTCGAGCGGCGCCGCATCGGGCGGCAGGCCGTGCAGTTCCAGCTTGCGCGCCGCCTCGGCCAGGCGCAGGGCGCCAAAGGTCTGGGCATTGGTCTTGAGGGAATGCGCCGCACGGCGGAAGCGCTGCGTCGCGCCCTCGGCCCAGGCAGCCCGCAGTTCGGCCTGCATGCCGGGGGCCTCGGCCACCAGTGTGTCGACCAACTCGATCACGAAATCGGCGCCGGCGTTGCTTTGCAGTTCGGTGAGGGTGGGCAGATCGACGATAGGGGTCATCTCAGGCGTCCTGGCGGGCGGGGGTCTGGCGCAGCGCTTCGACCAGTTGGTCGACGCGGATCGGTTTGGTGACATGGTCGTCCATGCCGGCGGCCAGGCAGGCCTCGCGGTCGCCCTGCATCGCATTGGCCGTCATCGCCGCGATGCGCGGGCGCTGGCCCGGCGGCCAGCGCGCAGTGATGCGGCGTGTGGCCTCCAGGCCGTCCATCTCGGGCATCTGCACATCCATCAGCAGCAGGTCATAGGGCTGGCGGGCCACGCACTCAATGGCCTCGATGCCGTTGCTGGCCACATCGGCCCGGTAGCCCAGCTGCTGCAACAGGCGCAGCGCCAGCTTCTGATTGACCACGTTGTCCTCGGCCAGCAGGATGCGCAGTGGGTGGCGGGTGGCCATCTGTGGGTCCAGGCGTGGCTGCGCGGCGGGGCTGGCCAGGCGGGGCGCGCTGGCATCGGTGCCCAGCAGGCCGATCAGCAGGTCGAACAGCGCGCTCTGGTGCAGCGGTTTGGCCAGCGTGCCGGCAAACAGGCTGTCGCTGGCCTCCTTGCGGCCCAAAGAGCTGAACAGCACCAGCGGCAGGCCATGGCCCGCCGCGCGGATCTGGCCGGCCAGCGTGCTGCCGTCCATGCCGGGCATGTGCATGTCGATGATGGCCAGGTCGAAAGGGCTGCGCTGCAACATTGCCAGCACCTCGCCGGGCGCGCCGGTGTCCTGCGCCACCAGGCCCCATTTGGCGGTTTGCAGCGCCAGGATGCGGCGGTTGGTGGCGTTGTCGTCCACCACCAGGATGCGCTTGCCCTTGAGCGCCGGCTGCTCGCCGATGAAGCTGCGCTTGGCACCGGCCGGCAGCTCGGTGGTCGGCGCCTGGATCGTGAAGTGGAAGCTGCTGCCGCAGCCCGGGCCGGCGCTGTCCACGCCCATCGTGCCGCCCATCAGTTCGGCCAGCAGCTTGCTGATCGCCAGGCCCAGCCCCGTGCCGCCGTACTTGCGGGTGGTGCTGCTGTCGGCCTGGCTGAACTTCTGGAACAGCCGGCTCTTGCCTTCTTCGCTCAGGCCGATGCCGGTGTCGCGCACGGCAAAGTGCAGCAGGCGGCCCTGCTCGGTCTGCTCGTCGCCAGTGGCGCTGACCGTCAGCACCACCTCGCCGCGCTCGGTGAACTTGACCGCGTTGGACAACAGGTTCAGCAACACCTGGCGCAGCCGGGTCACGTCGCCCAGCACGGCGGTGGGCAGGTCGCCGTCAAAGTCATAGGCCAGGTCGAGCTGCTTCTCGGCGGCGCGGCCGGCCACCAGGTCGAGTGCCGATTCCACGCACTCGCGCAGATCGAAGGCGCGGTGCTCGATGTCCATGCGGCCGGCCTCGATCTTCGAGAAGTCGAGGATGTCGTTGATGATGGTCAGCAGCGCGTCGCCGCTGTCGCGGATGGTGCCGGCATAGTCGCGCTGCTCGTCGTTGAGCGGGGTGTCGAGCAGCAGCCCACTCATGCCGATCACCGCATTCATTGGCGTGCGGATCTCGTGGCTCATGGTCGCCAGGAAGGCGCTCTTGGCCTCGTTGGCGGTCTCGGCCGCCGTGCGGGCCTGCAACTCCACCGCCACCTGCTGCTGCAGCCCCTGGGTGTGCAGGCGCGCGGTATCGGCTTGCAAGTCCTGGTCCAGCAGGTGGGTGGCGCGTTCAACCGCCCGGCGCTGGTCGGGGCGGTAGGGCGTGAGGCTGGGCGGCGTGCCCAGCAGCAGGAAGCCGGTGAGCGCGTCGCGGTGCAGCGTGGGCAGCGTCAGCGCCTCGGCGCCGGCGACGGCAGACAGCGCCGCGGGCAGCTGCCCGCAGCGCAGCTGGCGGGCGTCGGCGTCCGACAAGGCCAGAGTGGGCGGCGCCCCTTCGAGGGTGGCCGCCATCAGCCTGGCCTGGTGTCCGCCGGCGCCGGGCCGCACCTGGTAGACCGCCACCGCCGCGCCGCCACTGAAGGCCGTCAGCGCGGCGATGTGGTGGGCCAGCAGGGTGTCGCTGCCTTGCACCCGAGCGGCGGCGTCGAGCGCGTGCTGCAGCGTCTGCTCGCGGGCCTGCCAGCCGGCGTAGAGCAGGTGCTGCACGGTGTATTCGGCGGCGGTGCGCAGCCACGGCAAGGCCGCTGCCAGCAGCAGCGCGGTGGCGGCGTCGAAGGCCAGGCCGGCCGGGCGGGTGGTGAATGCCAACCACGGCGCGACCAGCCCATTGGCCAGCCACACACCGGCGGCCAGCGCCAGCGCCACCAGGGCCCAGACCGCCAGCCGGTTCAGTGCGAAGCCGATATCGAAGATGCGGTGGCGCAACAAGGCGTAGCCCAGGCCGCAGATGGCGGGCAGCAGCATCGAGACCTGGGTCAAGCGCACTGTGGCGGGGGACAGCGGGCTGCCCAGCAGCCAGTTGAAGTTGAGAAGGAAGTAGGCGGCGTAGATCAAGCCCATGCAGGTGCCGATCCAGGCCAGGCGGGTTCGCATCGGCCCGGCGGCTCGACGCCAGGACCACGCCAGCGCGCTCAGCGCCGGCAATACTGCCGCAACGGCAAGCCAGGCGCCCAGATCGAACAACCAGGGTGTGGCAGCGACCCAGGCGCCGGGCCAGAACTCGATCCTGGTGCCCGCTGTGGCGATGGCGACGAGCGTGAACAGCCCGGCGAAGCCGACGTAGAGGTGCCGGATCCATTGCCGTCGCATCGGAGGCGCCTGCTCGGGGTAGCTGAGGGCGAAGTGGAGAAAGCCTAGATAGACCAGCGCCCACCAGTAGATCCACGCAACGGCGGTAACGCTCTGGATCGCGCTGGGTGGTAACAGCGGCCAGAAAGTGTTGGGGCTTGTAGCCAGCAAAGCCAGCGACAGCGCGCGCATCGCGCCGCTGTCGGCGCGGCGCCAACCGACCGCAAAGCCAATTGCGGTGGCAATCCAGGCGAATAGCCAGCCGGCGCCGCCGACGAAGGGCAGCGCTCGGCCGAGGGCCTGGTCCTCGGGATCCGGCGCCGGCTGCACGACGATGTGCCGGGCAGCGTTGCCTGTGTAGACCGTCATCCCGATGGCCTCGTCGGTGCCCATGTTGCGTCTGCGGTCGCCGAAACGGTCGTAGCGCAGCTTGTCGCCGATCTGCACGCCCGCCAGAACCAAGGGCGAGCCAGCCCGCAGGCTCAGCACGCTGCGTCGGTAGTCGGCATCGGGCTCGCCCAGGGACACCAGCAACCTGCCGGTGGCCCCAGGCACGAAGTCCCGCTGCCAGTTCGTCATGCCCCACAGGTTCAGCACCACCAGCACCGCCGTCAGCACCGCCAGCAGCGCCCGCCAGGGCCCTGCCGACAGCTGCCACCAGCGCTGCGGCGGTGCGCGGTTCATGAACGGCGGCAGCGCCAGCGGGGATGCGGCAAGGGTGGTCAAGGGCTTCTTCCTTCAAGGGGCCGCACCCGCAGCAGCGCCTGCACCAGCGCGTCGACACGGATCGGTTTGGTGATGTAGTCGTCCATGCCGGCGGCCAGGCATTGTTCGCGGTCGCCCTGCATCGCGTTGGCCGTCATCGCCACGATGCGCGGCCGGCCCTGGGGCGGTGGCGCGTTGACGATGCGCCGCGTCGCCTCCAGCCCGTCCATCTCGGGCATCTGCACGTCCATCAGCAGCAGGTCGTAAGGCTGGCGGGCCACGCACTCAATGGCCTCGATGCCGTTGCTGGCCACATCGGCCCGGTAGCCCATCTGCTGCAGCAGGCGCAGCGCCAGCTTCTGGTTGACCACGTTGTCCTCGGCCAGCAGGATGCGCAGTGGGTGGCGGGTGGCCATCTGTGGGTCCAGGCGTGGCTGCGCGGCGGGGCTGGCCAGGCGGGGCGCGCTGGCATCGGTGCCCAGCAGGCC
>JANLZT010000322.1:0-4385 GCA_031366465.1 Betaproteobacteria bacterium
CGTCCATGCGCTGGGTCTGGCGCCACAGCGGTAGCTGGGGATGGCGGGCAGCCAAGGCATCGGCGGCTTGGGCCAGGTACTCGAAGCTGCTGAAAAACGCCAGGTACAGCCCAGGCCGGCGCTGGTACTGGCCGGCCAGCAGGCGCGCAATCGGTGCCAGCGATGCGGCGCGGTGGGCATAGCGGGTGGACACCTCACGCACGATCTGCACCTGCAACTGCTCGGGCCTGAACGGCGCCTCGACATCGACCCAGGCGGTGTCGCCCGGCAGGCCCAGCGCATCGGCATAAAAGGCCCTGGGCGCCAGCGTGGCCGAGAACAGCACGCTGGCGTGGGCGGCCTCGAAGCGCGGACGCAGAAACGGCGCGGGCAGCAGGTTGCGCAGACACAGCGTGGATTCGACGCGGCTGCCGCCCCGCTGGCCGCTGCCGGCATCGAGCGCGCCAGGTTCACTTGGGCGGCCGGGATGGCAGCTCAGGTCGATCAGCGAGTGCGCGCCAAAGCTGTCGAGCAGACGGCAGAACTGCAGAGCGTCGAAGTACGCCGCCATCAGCGCGGCCTGGGCCGGGCCGGTGGCCGCCGGGTCTTCAGCCAGGTGGTCGGCGATGGCCGAGGTGGCCGCCTGCAGCGCGCTGCACAGGGCCTCGGGCGGCCCGTCCAGCACGCGGTAGGGCTCGGTCTGGGCCTGGGCCAGCACCGTCCAGCAGCGCAGCAGGCGCTGCAGCGGCTTCTTGAGAGCTGCCGGCGCGGCGCGGCGCGCGGCCCGCCAGGCGGCGCTGTGCAGGCTGGCGCTGTACATGCTGCGGCCGCGCTCGATCAGGTTGTGGGCCTCGTCCACCAGCACCGCCACCCGCCAGGGGTTGGCCAGCGTCAAACCATGCAGCAGCGCGTGGCTGTCGAAGAAATGGTTGTAGTCGCCCACCAGCAGGTCGGCCCAGCGCGCCAGCTCCTGGCCCAGGTAGTAGGGGCAGACCTGGTGGTCCAGCGCCGCCCGGCGCAGCGCGTCGCGGTCCAGGTTCTGATGCCGGGCAAGGGCCACTGCCGCCGACCGGGCGGCGGGCAGGCGGTCATAAAAGCCTCGGGCCAGCGGGCAGGCGTCGCCGTGGCAGGCCTTGTCGGGGTGCTCGCAGGCCTTGTCGCGGGCCACCAGCTCGACCACCCGCAGCGGCAGTGTGGGGTGGGCCTGGCGCAGCGTCTGCACTGCCGCCAGCGCCAGGCCGCGCCCCGAGCCCTTGGCGGTGAGGAAGAACAGCTTGTCCAGCGCCTGGCTGCTGCAGGCCTTGAGCAGCGGGAACAAGGTGCCGAGCGTCTTGCCGATGCCGGTGGGCGCCTGCGCCAGCAGGCAGCGGCCAGCGCGCGCGGCCTTGTAGACAGCCTCGGCCAACGGCCGCTGGCCGTGACGAAAACTGGGGTGCGGGAAGGCCAGGCCGGCCAGCGCGGCGTTGCGAGCGGCGCGGTGGGCCAGCTCCTGGTCGGCCCACTGCAGGAAGCGCTCACACAGCACTTCGAAGGCCTGCTGCAGCTCGCTGGCCGTGCAGTGCTGCAGCAGCGGCGCGGCGGCTTGCTGCCGGCCGACGTCGTAATAGACCAGCGCCACCGTCAAGCCGGCCAGACCCTGCTGCTGGCACAGCAGCGCCGCATAAACCTTGGCCTGGGCCCAGTGCAGGGCCCGGTGGTTGGCGGGTTGGCGGGCCAGGTCGCCCTTGAAAGTCTTGACCTCGTCCAGCCGGCCGGCCACCGGGTCGTAGCCGTCGGCACGGCCACGCACCCGCAGGTGGCGGTACTGGCCGGCCAGCGGCAGCTCGGCCTGGTAGCCGGATGGGCCGGGCGGCGCGCCGTGCGCCGCGCGCGCCGCCGCCACCGCCTGGTGGCCTTTGATGCCTTGCTGGGCACTGGGCGCGGGGGTGAAGCGCAAATCCAGATCGCCCACCTTGGCCGCAAATTCGCACAGGGTCCTCACCGCCACGCTGTATTCGCCAGGCGGCGGGGTGTCGGTGGGGGGTTGGGGCGGGCCGTTGCCGGCCCGGGCCTGGGGCGCCGGGGGCATGGCCGCGATGTTACGGGCCGGGCTGGCCCGGTCAGGACGCCGGGGGCTTGGGCGCGGGCGTCGGGTTGATGCCGGGCTCGGCCTGCCGGTAGACGGCGTTGGCCAGCGCCAGCAACTGCTCGCGCGGCAGCTTGCCGACCAGCGCCACGCCAAAGCCGGCCTCGATCCAATAGAACAGGTTGAGATCGCCCTCGCGCTGGAACTGAAAAGCCGTGTCGCTGCCGGCCTCGGGCCGGCGCAGATACAGCGTGACGCGCAGGCCGGCGCTGTTCTGGTACATCAATTGCGCGCTGGGGCCGGCCAGATCGGGCAGCAGCCTGCCACCCACCAGCTCAAAACCCTGGGGCCGCAGGTCATACAGGCGCACCGGCAGGTTCAGGCGCTTGCCCAGCCAACGCGCCAGGTGCTCCTCCTGGGCCTTTTGCTCAGCAGCGCTGCCCTCGACCACGTTGACCTCCACCGGGTGGCGCACCTCGGGCGCATACACCGCATGCGCCACCGCCGCCCGGTGCGGCCAACTGGTGGCGGCCAGTGACGGCGGGCGCCAGGGCAGCGGCAGCGCCGCAAAACTGGCTGGGCTGCGTGTCACCGCGCCGATACCGATCAGCAGGCCCAGCAGGGTGCCGCCCAGCACCAGGCTGGCGGCCAGCGCCGGGCGGCGCCAGCGCGGCGCGTTGGCGGCAGCGGTGCTGCTGCGCCCGCCGCCAGCCACGGTTTGCAGCAGCGCGGGCGGCACGCGCTCGTCCAGCACCGGCTCCAGCCGGCTGCGCAGCGCGTCGCGGTCGGCCGCCCACAAACGGGTCAGCGCGGCGTCTGCGGGGTGCTCGCGCAGCCAGGCCCCGACGCGGGCCTGCTCGGCGGGCTCCAGGGCCTGGTCCAGCCAGGCCGAGAGCTGCTGCAGATCGGGGTGTGGGGCGGTGGTCATGGTCGTCAGATCACCCGTCTGAGGCTGGGGCTGGCGTCGGCCCGCTGCGGGCCGTCCAGCAGCTCGCGCAGCGCGCTGCGGGCGCGCGACACCCGCGACATCACAGTGCCGATGGGGATGCCCAGCACCTCTGCACATTCGGCATAGCTGAGTTGCTCGACGCTGACCAGCAACAGCGGCTCACGGTGGTCGAGTGACAAGCGGGCCAGCGCGGCCAGCAGGTCGATGCGCAGGCCGATGTCCACGCCCGGGTCGGCACGCTGGCTGTCTTGGTGGGCGTTGGCCTGCGCGGGGTCGACAAAGCTCAGGCGGGCATCGCGCCGACGTTGATCGAGGAAAGCGTTGTGGGCAATCGACAGCAGCCACACCAGCATGTCGCGGCGCTGGTCAAACTGGTGCCAGTGCGACAGGCCGCGCTCCAGCGTGGTCTGCACCAGGTCGTCGGCACTGCCCACATCAAAGACCAATGAGCGGGCATAGCGCCGCAGCCGCGGGATCGCGGCCAGCAGTTGTTGTCGAAAGCAATCGGGCGCTTGCACAAACGGCCTACGGGTGGCTTGGGGCCCTTATTCCCGGCGGGGTGTGATGCCGGTCACGCGCCGGGCCAGGGCATGGACGGGGCACGGCACCATCAGAACCCGGCCTCGCGGTCGACCGGGTTCAAGGGCGACTGGCCGCGCTGCACCCTGGCCAGGCTGGCCAGGAACTGCGCCACCACCACCTCGGGCGACGACTGGGCGGCGATGTGCGGCGTGATGTGGATGCCAGTCACCGCCCACAGCGGGTCATCGGCCGGCATGGGTTCGACCGCCTGCACATCCAGCGCCGCGCCGGCCAGGTGGCCGGACTGCACCGCGGCGATCAGGTCGGCCTCCACCAGATGGCCGCCGCGCGCGATGTTGACTAAAAAAGCGCCCCGAGGCATCGCCGCAAACGCAGCGGCGTCGAGCAGGCCAGCGGTCTGCGGCGTCAGCGGCAGCGCATTGACGACGATCTGATGGCCAGCCAGCACGCCCGCCAGCGGCCCGCTGCTGCGCCGCCAGCCCGTCACCTCGAACCCCAGCGCGGCCAGCACCCGGCCGATCTCGCGGCCCACCTCGCCCCAGCCCAGCACCGCCACCCGGTGGCGCGCGGCGGCCATGGGCTGGCGCTGCCAGGCGCGCTGTTGCTGCAGGCTGTCGTAGGCCGCCAGGCCGCGCACCTGGCGCAGCACCACCGCCGCCACGTACTGGGCGATGCCCAGGGCCTGGTCAGGATCGACCATCCGCGACGCCGCCACATGGGCCGGCAGCTCGGGCACCAGCAGTTTCTCCACCCCCGCCGCGATCGAGCAGACCCAGCGCAGCGCCGGCAGCCGGCCGGCCAGCCCGGGCGGGAAGCGCCAGCCCAGCGCCACCTCGACGCCCGCCAGCG
>JANLZT010000337.1:0-8566 GCA_031366465.1 Betaproteobacteria bacterium
CCGCATGAGCAGTTCCATCCAATCCACCGCGCTGGAGCCCGACCCCTCGCTCGATGGCGACGCGCTGACCCTGCCCCAGCGCCTGCTGCGCGCTGTTCCCGGTCTACGGCCTGGTGATGCTGACATTGGCGCTGGCCCTGCTGTTCTCGGCGCTGCTGCCCGACACCTTCCCCACGCTGTTCAACCTGCGCGCCATCCTGTCGGACAAATCGGTGATCGCCTTGCTGGCGCTGGCCGCCACCATCCCGATGATCACCGGCAAGATCGATTTGACGGTGGGCTACGGCATCGTCCTGTGGCACATCCTGGCGATCAGCCTGCAAACCCGCTACGGCCTGCCCTGGCCGCTGGCGGTGGCCATCGTGCTGGCCTGTGCCGGTTTGGCGGGGGTGTTCAACGGCCTGCTGGTGGAGCGGGTGCAGATCGATTCCTTCATCGCCACGCTGGGCACCGGCACCGTCATCTACGCGCTGGCGATGTGGCATTCGGGCGGGCGCCAGGTGGTGGGCGAGCTGCCGGATGGGTTTCTGGCGATTGCGGGCGGCAACCTGCTCGGCCTGCCGGTGGCGGCTTTCTATGTGCTGATCGTCAGCGTCGGCCTGTGGCTGGTGACCGAGTTCACGCCGCTCGGCCGCGCGCTTTACGTGATCGGCGCCAATCCCAAGGCAGCCGAACTCAACGGCATCTCGGTGCGGCGCCACGTGATGGGCGCCTTTGTCGCCTCGGGCCTGTTGTCGGGCTTTGCCGGCGTGCTGCTGGCCTCGCGCCTGCAGATCGGCCAGGCCAGCGTCGGGCTGGAGTTCTTGCTGCCGGCGCTGGTGGGGGCCTTTCTGGGATCGACCACCATCCGGCCGGGCCGCGTCAATGTCTGGGGCACGCTGGTGGGGGTGGCGATCCTGGCCATCGGCATCTCGGGCATCCAGCAGTTTGGCGGCGCCTTCTTTGTCGAGCCGCTGTTCAACGGCGTCACCCTGCTGGTGTCCATCGGCATTGCCGGTTGGGCCCAGCAGCGCCGCAACCTGGCCATCAAACGGCGCATTGCGCAGCGACAACTTGCCAGCGATTTGGCCAGCCCTTCACCCCAGGCCGCCGACAGCGCGGCCACCCACTGAGACGGGCGCCCAGCCCGAGGAGACGACGATGACATTGATCCGCACCCCGATCCACACCGCCCTGCTGGCGCTCTGCACCGCAGGCTTCGCCGGCCACGCGCTGGCCGATGACTTCCTCGACAACGCCAAGAAGAAGATCGCGGTGGCGACCATGACCAAAGAGAAATGGGACGGCCCCACTGCCGGCCCCAAGGCCGCTGCGGCCAAGACCATCGTGTTTGTGGCCGGTGACATGAAGAACGGCGGCATCGTCGGCGTGTCCAAGGGCGTGGAAGAAGCCGGCAAGGCCATCGGCTGGACGGTGCGGGTGATCGACGGCCAGGGCAGCGTGAGTGGCCGCACCGCCGCGCTGAACCAGGCGCTGGCCGTCAAGCCGGCCGGCATCGTGGTGGGCGGCTTTGATACCACCGAGCAGAAGGCGGCGTTTGAGGGCGCCGCCAAATCCGGCGTGCCGCTGGTGGGCTGGCACTCGGGCGAGAAGCCTGGGCCGAATGCCAGCGCCGGGCTGTTTGCCAATGTCACCACCGTCACCGACGACGTCGCCGACACGGCGGCATCCTGGGCGGTGGTCGATTCCGGCGGCAAGGCCGGCGTGGTGATCTTCACCGACTCGCAATACGCGATTGCGCTCTACAAGGCCCGGGCGATGGAGGCGGTTGTCAAGAAGTGCGGCGGCTGCACGGTGCTGAGCTTTGAGGACAGCCCGATCAGTGAAAGCTCCACCCGCATGCCGCAGCTGACCACCTCGCTGCTGCAACGCTTTGGCGACAAATGGACGCATTCATTGGCCATCAATGATTTGTACTTCGACTTCATGGGCCCGTCGCTGACGTCGGCCGGCAAGAAGGGCGACGGCAATCCGAAGGCCGTCTCGGCCGGTGATGGCTCAGAGGCTGCCTACCAGCGCATCCGCAGCAAGCGCTTCCAGGCCGGCACGGTGCCCGAGCCGCTGAACATGCAGGGCTGGCAGATCGTCGATGAGCTGAACCGCGCCTTTGCCAAGGCGCCGTGGTCGGGCTATGTGCCCAAGGTGCACTTGGTGACGGCCGAGAACGTGGCCAAGGACGGCGGGCCGAAGAACCTGTTCGACCCCGACAACGGCTACCGCGATCACTACAAGAAGATCTGGGCCAAGTAGGGGCAGCAGGCCTCAAGAGCTTGCCCGCAAGCATGCGGTCAGAGTCTCAGCGCCCGTGCCGGCCCATGCCGCCTTGGGCCATGCCGCCGGCAGCCACCCAGTCGATCAGCGCGTCCAGCGCCGGCCGGGCGGCCACGGCCTGGTCGTGGTTGACCATCGCCGCCACCGCCCACCAGCGGCCGGCCTCGTCGGGCACATAGCCGGCCAGCGCCACCGCGTTTTTCAGCGTGCCGCTTTTGATGCGGGCACGGCCGGCCGCCGGGCCGGTCTTGAGGCGGTTGCGCATGGTGCCGTCCACCCCCACCAGGGGCAGGCTCATCATCAGCTCGGGCCCCCAGGGCCCGGCTTGCGCGGCCTGCAGCATCTGCGCCAGTTGGCGCGGCGTGATGCGCTCGCTGCGCGACAGGCCCGAGCCATTGGCGATGACCAGCCCGGCGCTGGGGATGCGGTGCTCGGTGAACCAGGCCTTGACCACGCGCTCGGCCAGCTCGGCGGTGGGTGTTGCCGGGTCGTCAGCCATGCCGGCCAGGCCGAGCGACAGGTAAAGCAGCCGGGTGCTGGGGTTGTCTGACTGCTTGTTCATCATCCGCAGCACCTCGCCCCAGGGCCGCGCCAGCCGGCGCGCCAGCACCCGAACGCCCGGCGGCGTGGCGCCGGCGGTGCCGCCCCAGGCCACGCCGGTGGCCACCCACTGGCCGCCCTGGGCAGCGTTGGGCGGCACCCTTGCGGCGGGCACTGCGGCCGGCGCCAGCGGCGCGATCAGCGGCGTGCTGGCCTCGCGCAGCCGGCCGCGCCACTCACCGCCCAGGCCCTCCCAAACCCAGCGCAGGTGGCGCTCGACCAGCGCCTGGCTGTCGATCAGGGCCAGTGCGGTGCGCTGGGTGCAGCCACGCGGGAAGCCGCCCTGCAGCGTGATGCGCAGCCGGCCCGGCTCGGGCTCGGCCAGCAGCGGCGGGCTCTGCCAATCGTCGGCCCAGTCGCGGCACAGGCGGGCCGTCAGGCGCAGCGCGCTGGTGTCGATCTCCAGCCCGGGCAGCGGCGGCAGCAGGCGCGCCACCACACCAGCGGTGTTGCCGCTGCCGCTGCCACTGCTGGGGCTGCCGCCGCTGCGGCCATTGGCGTCGGTGCTCAGCTCCAGGCCCAGCAGGTTGTTGTTGAGCTGCAGCGCATCGGGCACGGCGTTGTAGGCGAACTCGGGCTTGTCGTCGAAGGGGCCGGCCGGCGCCTGGCCCGGCGCAAAGCGGAACAGCGTGCGGTCGAGCACGATGTCACCGGCGATCTCGCGGATGCCCATCCAGCGCAGCTCGCTCAGCAACGCCCAGAGCTGCATCAGGCCCAGCTCGGGGTCGGCGCCACCGCGCAGCACCAGGTCACCGGCCAGCAACTCGCCCTGCTGCGGCGCCTGGGTCAGCAGCTCGGTGAAGCCCCGGTGGTTGGGGCCCAGCCGGTCCAGCGCCACGATGCTGGTGACCAGCTTCATGGTCGACGCCGGCTGCATCGGCTTGTCGGCCTGCACCTGCCAGCGCGGGCCGGCCAACGCTGCCCGCAGCGCATCGCGTTTGACGCCGTGCAGGCCGTCGGCGGGCATTGCCACCGGCACCACCATCGCGGCAAAGGCGTCGGGCGGCACCAGGGCCTGCTGCAGGGCTTGGGCCACCGCCATCGGCAGCGGGTTGTCGGGCTGGGGGCGCGGGTCCATGGGCTTGGCGGCCTTGGTGGCCATGGTGGCCTTGGCGGCCTTGGTGGCCTTGGCGGCCTTGGTGGCCATTCCCACGGCGCGCTGCCCGGTCTGGCGTGCCGCCTGTGCGCCGGCCTGGGCCAGCGCCGAGCCGCCAACCAGCAGACCGGCCAGCAGCCCCAGCCGCCACAGCCGCCAAGCGGCCGGGGCTGGGCGGGGTGGCATCCGGTGCGGGCTCATCGCCGAGGATTCTAGGCAGCGGCCTGTGCCGCCACGGCCCGAACAGGCCGGCCATCCGGCCCTTGCGGCAACTGACGACAAGCGCACGCCCGCTGCAGCGATGATGGGCGCCATGCCACCGCCTGCCTTGCTCCAACGCTGGTCCAGCGGCCGGCCCGGCGCCCTCGTGATCGCCCTCGCCACCGTGCTGCTGCTGGGCTGCGCATCGCCCGGCCCGCTGATCGACAACCGCCACCACGCGGTGGGCCAGGACAGCCGGGTGCAGTTCGTGGTGCTGCACTTCACCAACGAGAACCTGGCCGACTCACTGCGCATCCTGACCACCCAGGCCGTGAGCGCGCACTACCTCATCGGTGACCAGCCGACGCCCGTCATTCACCAGCTGGTGCCCGAAGACCGCCGCGCCTGGCATGCCGGCGACAGCGCCTGGCAGGGCCAGACCGCGCTCAATGCCAGCGCCATCGGCATCGAGATCGTCAACCCCGGGCGGCAGCAGCGGGCCGATGGCAGCAGTGCCTTTGCGCCCTTCACAGCGGCACAAATCGAGGCCCTGATCGCCTTGCTGCAGGGCATCCAGGCGCGCCACGGCGTGCGGCCCGACCGCATCGTCGGCCACAGCGACATCGCGCCGCAGCGCAAGGACGACCCCGGCCCGGCCTTCCCCTGGCAGCGGCTGGCCCAGGCCGGGCTGATCGCCTGGCCCGACGCCGCCCAGGTGGCCGCGCTGCGGGCGCAGCACCAGGCCGCGCCACCCAGCATCACCTGGGTGCAGGCCAGGCTGGCCTGCATCGGCTATGCGGTGCCCGATACCGGCCAGCTTGACGCCGCCACCCGGCGGGTGGTGCGCGCCTTTCAGATGCGCTACCGGCCTGGCCAATACGACGGCACACCCGACGCCGAAACCACCGCACTGATCCAGGCCGTGCTGCAGGCAATGCTGCAGGCCGTACCGGGACTGGCGGGGCTGCCGCCAGGCGCCGTACCAAGCCGCTTGAGCGGCGGCGCCTGCTGATACCGACCGCAATGACCAAGCGCAATGCGCGCCGATGCGCCGGCATTCATTGGGCCTTGAATGGCAATCGTGTCGCGCCTCAATCGGCCGGGCCTGGGCGCTTGCCGCTTGCCATCGACGATTGCGCCAGCGATTGCATTTGAATGCCCGGCAATGCACCGATACCGAAGCCCGATTCACTGGGCTAGACTCGGATTTCCACCATTCAATGGAATCCTTTCACCCATGGCCACACTCGCGGGTATTCACAAGCAGATCGCCGACCTTCAAAAGCAGGCCGAGGCGATTCGAAAAACCGAGGCCGCTGCGGCGGCCGCACAAGCCAGGGATTTGATCGCCAAGCACCAATTGACCGCCGACGACCTGGGCCTGGGCCTGGGCAAGAAGGCGGGTAAAAGGGTGGGCAAACTGGCAGGCACACCAGCCACCTCGTCCAGGCGCAAGCCAGCCCTGGCCAAGACCGCAGGCGTGCCCAAGTACCGCGATCCAAAGTCCGACAAGACCTGGACCGGTACCGGCAAGCCGCCGGGCTGG
The DNA here is from genome assembly GCA_031366465.1 of Betaproteobacteria bacterium. Taxonomy (GTDB): domain Bacteria; phylum Pseudomonadota; class Gammaproteobacteria; order Burkholderiales; family Burkholderiaceae_C; genus Pseudaquabacterium. The sequence goes on from JANLZT010000337.1 coordinate 5,715, forward strand.
ATTGCCGACGCCAAGAACCGCAGCAAGTTCTTGATCGACGCCGAGGCCGCTCCGGCCGCAATGCCGGCGCCCGCCGCCAACAAGCTTGCCGCCGCAATTCCAAAGGCACCAAAGGCACCAAAGGCACCCAAGACGCCAAAGGCCACGAGAGCACCGAAAGCGCCAAAGCTGCCCAAAAGCAGTGCCACCAAGTCCAGCGCCAAACTAGACGCCAAAGCCAGCGTCAAATCGATCGCCAAGCCCGCCGCCGTCGAGCCGGTGGCCGCAGCGCCGGCCGGCTAAGGCCGGGGGCCGGCCTGCCTCGGCGAGGCAGGCCTGGCTTACACGCTGGGCTGGGTCGGGTCGCGGTCGGCGCCGGCCACGATGCCGGCGTCGTGCAGGCGGCCGACCTCGGCGCCAGACAAGCCCAGCACATCGGCCAGCACCGCCTCGGTGTCGGCGCCCAGCAGCGGGGCCGGCCGCACCGCGTTGCGCGGCTGCCCGCCCAGGCGCACCGCCGAGCCGGCGGCCAGGTGCGGGCCGACGCCGGGGGTGTCAATGCGCTCGAAGACCGGGTTGGCCGGGCTCAAGCGCGGGTCTTGCGCCAGCGCTTCGAGCGGGCCTTGGTAGTTGCCCCAACAGACACGGTGGGCGTCCAGTCGCGCCGCCACCTCGGCCTGGGACCGGGCGGCAAACCAGGGCTCTAGCAGCGCGGCAATCGCCTCGCGGCCCTGGTAGCGCTGGCCCTCGTCGGCAAAGTCCAACCCGCTTTGGGCCTGCAGTCGCGCCATTCCATCGGCCGCGCCGCAGGCCTGCACCAGCGCTTGCCATTGGCCGGCCGAGATCGCCGCCACCATCACCCGGCGGCCGTCGGCACAACAGAAGTCGCGGCCAAAGGCGCCATAGATGTGGTTGCCCAGCGCCGGCCGCTGCTGGCCCAGCAGCTCGGCCTCGGCCAGCACCCCCAGGTGCGACAAGGTGCAAAAGGCCATGTCCGACAAGGCCAGCTGGAGCGCCGCGCCCAGGCCGCTGCGGCGCCTGTGATCCACCGCCGCGACCACCGCGAAGGCCGCCTGGTAGGCGCAGGCGATGTCCCAGGCCGGCAGCACCTGGTTGATCGGCGCTTGCGGCGTGGCCTGGCCGGTGACTTGCGGGTAGCCGGTGGCGCAATGCACGGTGAAGTCAAGCGCCGTGCTGCCGTCGCCATTGCCCTGGATGGTGCAGCTGATGAGATCGGGCCGGCGCTCTGCCAGCAGCGCGTGGGCCAGCCAGGGGGTGCCGATATTGGTCAGCAGCACACCGCTGTCCATCGGGTCGGGCCCGGACGCGGTGACCAGCGCCTGCACCAGCTCACGCCCCTCGGGCCGGCGCAGGTCGATGGCGATCGAGCGTTTGCCCTTGTTCAGCCCGGTCCAGTACAGGCTGCGGCCGGCTGCGGCACCTTGGCTGCCGGCCAGCCGCGGCAATCGGCCGTAGTCGATGCCGCCGCCGATCATGTCCACCCGGATCACGTCGGCGCCGAACTGCGCCAACGTCAGGCCGGCCAACGGCGCGGCGATGAAGGCCGAGCTCTCGATCACCCGCAGCGGGCTCAGCAGTTGATGGGTCATTGAACAACTCCGGCTGGCCGTCTACGACCGGGCCCCAGGAAAGTGGCAAGGCCACCGCTCCTTGAGACAAACGGCGTATCAGACGTCGATGTTTGCCGCCCGCAGGGCATTGCTCTCGATGAAGTTGCGGCGTGGCTCGACCTCGTCGCCCATCAGCATCGTGAACACCCGGTCGGCCTCGATGGCGTCGTCGATCTGCACCCGCAGCAATCGGCGCACGGTGGGGTCCATCGTCGTCTCCCACAACTGCGAGGGGTTCATCTCGCCCAGGCCTTTGTAGCGCTGGCGGCCCACGGCGTTCTCGGCCTGGGCGATCAACCAGGCCATGGCCGCACGGAAGTCCACCACCTTGTGCTCTTTGGCGCGTTCGCCCTCGCCCCGGCGCACCACCGCCGCGTCGCCCAGCAGGCCCTTGAAGGTCTGGCCGGCCTGGCTGAGTGCGGCGTAGTCGGCGCCGTGCACAAAATCCTGGGTGATCGCGCTGCTCTTGATGTTGCCGTGCAGGCGACGGCTGATGCGCAGCAGATGTTTGTCGGTGCGGCTGTCGAACTGCGCCTCCACCGTGGCGTCATGCAGGCCGGCCTGCAGTGCCACCGCGCTGGCCTCGGCGCTGACGGCGCTGTCCAGATCCAGGGTCAGGCCGTTGGTGATGGCACGCAGCGCGTCCAGGTCCATCCAGTTGCCCAGGCGTTCGGTCACATGGCTGGCCAGCACGTACTTGCCGGCCAGGTCTTGCAACTCGTCGCCCACCAGTGCCGCCCGCGCGCCACCGGCACCACCGGCACCACCGGCACCATCGGGCAGCACCGCCGCACCTTCCAGCGCCACTTTGAGCAAGAAGGTGTCGAGCTCCAGCCCGTCCTTCAAGTACTGTTCGTGCTTGCCCACCTTCACCTTGTAGAGCGGCGGCTGGGCGATGTAGATATGGCCGCGCTCCACCAGCACCGGCATCTGGCGGTAGAAGAAGGTCAGCAGCAGCGTGCGGATGTGGGCGCCGTCCACATCGGCGTCGGTCATGATGATGATGCGGTGGTAGCGCAGCTTGTCGATGTTGAATTCTTCGCTGCCGATGCTGGTGCCCAGCGCAGTGATCAGCGTGACGATGCTGTCACTGGACAACAGCTTTTCGTAGCGGGCTTTCTCGACATTCAAGATCTTGCCGCGCAAGGGCAGGATCGCCTGGAACTTGCGGTCCCGCCCCTGCTTGGCACTGCCGCCGGCGCTGTCACCCTCGACGATGTAGATCTCGCACAGCGCCGGGTC
>JANLZT010000366.1:0-14511 GCA_031366465.1 Betaproteobacteria bacterium
GCAGGCCGGTCAGCAAGGAGTCCTCCATCGCCTTGCGGAAGGCCAGGGCCTCGGCCAGCCGCGCTTCGGCCCGGGCCCGGCGCCGGCCGTCGCGCACCAGCAGCGAGACCACCACGAACAGGCTGATCGACAGGCCCAGCACCAGGGCGGTGGCCAGGTTGGGGATCAGGCCGGGCGCGCGCTGCACCGCGTCCACCCGCACCTGCAGCGCAGCGCCGGGCAAATCCACCAGCCGGTCGGCCACGAACACCGCGCCACCCCGCACCGCGCCGCTGCGTGCCAGCCGGGTGCCGTCGGCCTCGATGAAGGACAGCTCATGGCTGTGGCCGGCCTCGGCCATCTGCAGCGCGTCCAGCAGCAGCGGCAGCGCCACGCTGGCCACCGTGTAGCCCACCAGCTGGCCGGCCTCTTGTACCGGCACGCAGACATCGATCACCTCGGCGCCACGGCCGCCCGACAGGGGCACAAACTGGCTGCGGCCGAACACCGGCGACATGCTGCGGCGCGCGCTGGCGCAGGCAGCGTCGGCCTCCAGCGTGGCCTCGCTGCGCGGCCAGCGCGAGAACAGCGGCTCGTGGAAGGGCGAATCCACCGCCTCGACGATGTGCAGTTGGCGGTCGCGGCGCTCGATGCGGCCGATCTCACGCTGGCCGCGCAGCACCGCTTCGGCCTGCGCCGCCCAGCCCGGTGGGCCGGGGTAGCGCGGCTGCAGGCCTTGCAAGCCCTGCAACATCAACTGGCCGCGGCGGCGGATCTCACCCAGCGCCACCGCCGCCACCTCCTCGGTGCGCTCCTGGGCGCGGGCCTCCTCAAAGCGCAGCGTCAGCAGCACCAGCGTGGTCTGCGCCACCAGCAGCAGGGCCACCAGCGCGGCCCACAGCAAAGCCCGTGGCAGCAGGCCCCGAGCGGCGCGGTGGCGCGCCAGCAGTGGCGCCAGCGACGCCCGCGATGCCCGCTGCTGGCCAGCCTGTGGCGCTGGCGTCGGGGCGGGTGGTGGTGGGGGCGGGGGCGGGCCGGGCGTGGACATCGAGCCTCAGAGTATTGGGTGCCCACCCGCGCCGGCTTCTACGCAGTTTCGCGCACCGCTGGCAGGTCGGTTCGGCGGCACACTGCCGGCCTCACCCCCGCGCCTAGAAACCCGCGCCCTCTGCCCAGGAGCCATCGATGCCCAACCAAGACGAAAAGCGCGCCGAGCTGCGGCGTGCCGCGCTGGAGTACCACGAGTTCCCGACGCCCGGCAAGGTGGCCATCGCCGCCACCAAGCAGATGGTCAACCAGCACGACCTGGCGCTGGCCTATTCGCCCGGCGTGGCCGCAGCCTGCGAGGAGATCGTCGATGACCCGGCCAATGCCTGGCGCTACACCTCGCGCGGCAACCTGGTGGCGGTGGTCACCAATGGCACCGCCGTGCTGGGCCTGGGCAATATCGGCCCGCTGGCGTCCAAGCCGGTGATGGAGGGCAAGGGCGTGCTGTTCAAGAAGTTCGCCGGCATTGATGTCTTCGATCTGGAGATCAACGAGCTGGACGTCGACAAGCTGGTCGACATCATCGCGTCGCTCGAACCCACCTTCGGCGGCATCAACCTCGAAGACATCAAGGCGCCGGATTGCTTCTACGTCGAGCGCAAGCTGCGCGAGCGCATGAAGATCCCGGTCTTTCACGACGACCAGCACGGCACGGCCATCGTCGTCGGCGCAGCCTTGCTCAACGGCCTCAAAGTGGTCGGCAAGAAGATCGACGAGATCAAGCTCGTCACCTCGGGCGCCGGCGCCGCAGCACTGGCTTGCCTGAACCTGCTGGTCAAGCTGGGCCTGCCCAAGAAAAACATCTTCGTCACCGACCTGGCCGGCGTGGTCTACCAAGGCCGGGTCGAACTGATGGACCCGGACAAGATCGAATTTGCGCAAGACACCGCCCAGCGCACCCTGGCCCAGGCGATTGCCGGCGCGGATGTGTTCCTGGGCCTGTCGGCGGGCGGGGTGATGAAGCCGACCATGGTGGCGGCGATGGCGGCCCGGCCGCTGATCTTTGCGCTGGCCAACCCCAACCCCGAGATCTCGCCCGAGGAGGTCAAGGCGGTGCGCGGCGACGCCATCATGGCCACCGGCCGCACCGACTATCCCAACCAGGTCAACAACGTCCTGTGCTTCCCCTACATCTTCCGGGGCGCGCTGGATTCAGGCGCCACCACCATCACCGACGAGATGGAGATCGCGGCGGTGCGCGCCATCGCCGAGCTGGCCCAGGCCGAGCAAAACGACGTGGTGGCCGCCGCCTATGCGGGCGCCAACCTCAGCTTCGGCCCCGAGTATTTGATCCCCAAGCCTTTTGATCCGCGCTTGATGATGAAGATCGCTCCCGCCGTGGCGCGCGCGGCGGCAGCCTCGGGCGTGGCCGCCCGCCCGGTCACCAACTTCGAAGCCTACGAGGAGAAGTTGCGCAGCTTTGTCTACGCCTCGGGCAATGCGATGAAGCCGATTTTCTCGGTGGCCAAGCGCGCGGCGCGCCGCAACGTCGGCTATGCCGAGGGCGAGGACCGCCGCGTGCTGCGCGCGGTGCAGGTGGTGGTCGATGAGGGCCTGGCGCGGCCCTGGCTGGTGGGCCGCGCCAGCGTGATCACGGCCCGCATTGAAAAGCTCGGCCTGCGCCTGCAGGCCGGCCGCGACTATGAGATCGTCAACATCGACGACGACCCGCGCTACCGCGACTTCTGGCAGACCTACCACCGGCTGACCGAGCGCAAGGGCGTGACCGAGCAGTTTGCCAAGATCGAGATGCGGCGCCGGCTGACGCTGATCACCGCGATGCTGCTGCACAAGGGCGAGGTCGACGGCATGATCTGCGGCACCTGGGGCTCGACCAACCAGCACCTGGCCCACATCGACCAGATCATCGGCCGACGCACCGGCGTCAACACCTACGCCTGCATGAACGGGCTGATCCTGCCTGGGCGCCAGGTGTTTTTGGTCGACACCCACGTCAACTACGACCCCAGCGCCGAGCAACTGGCCGAGATCACCATCCTGGCCGCCGAGGAGATGCTGCGCTTTGGCATCGCGCCCAAGGCCGCGCTGCTGTCGCACTCCAGCTTCGGCGCCAGCAACCAGCCGTCGGCGCTCAAGATGCGCCAGGCGCTGGCGCTGATCCAGGCCAGCGCACCCTGGCTGGAGGTGGACGGCGAGATGCACGGCGACGCCGCGCTGGATGCCGACTTGCGCCGCGAGCTGATGCCGCGCTCGACCCTGACCGGTGAGGCCAACTTGCTGGTGCTACCCAATATCGACGCCGCCAACATCAGCTACAACCTGCTCAAAACCGCCGCCGGTGGCGGCATCGCGATCGGGCCGGTGTTGCTGGGCGCGGCCAAGCCGGTGCACATCCTGACACCGTCGGCCACCGTGCGCCGAATCGTCAACATGACCGCCGTGACGGTGGCCGACGCCAACTCGGCGCGCTGAAGGCAGCAGCCCACGCGGCGGGCGGCCCAACAGGCAGCTCAAATTGCCTTGAAAACCCTCTTGACAGCGCTCATTTGTCGTGAAATCACTATGTTTCTCGATTGTGAGCGCCCACTGATAACCCTTCGAGAATGCCCAAAATTGAGGCATTGGCTTGAGTTTTCAGGGCCCTTCCGGTAACATTCGCAGATCAGGACAGGGTAAACCAGTGGACAAGTTGCGGCAGTCACCGTTGGGGTCAGCGCTGCGCAAGCTGGGGTTTGCGGCGATGGTGGTGGTGTCGGTCTTTGGCCCCATCCACAGTATCGCCAAAGGCCCGGTGGACGGGGTGGACACCGTGGCCCTGGCCACTTTGCCCACCGAAGCCCGTCAAACCCAGCGCCTGATCTTGGCCGGTGGCCCGTTTGCGCATGGCAAGGACGGCGTTGTTTTTGGCAATTTCGAGCGCAGGCTGCCCCGGCGTGAGCGCGGTTTCTACCGCGAATACACCGTGCCAACACCCGGGTCGCGAGACCGGGGTGCGCGGCGGATTGTCTGCGGCGGCCGTCAACCCACTTTGCCCGATGCCTGTTATTACACCGCCGACCACTACGCCAGCTTCAGGCTGATTGCGCAGTGACTGGCGATAGAGCCGATCTTTTTTTGTATTTTCTTGACTCTGGAGGAACGTGACCATGCTGCTGCAGACTGTCCGTCCCAATATCGTGCAGGCCATCCGGGCCTACCGCGTTGAAGATTTGATGCAGGCCGCCGAAGGTGCCGGCCAGCATTTCCTGTATGCCAACCTGACCGATGCACAGTCCAAACAAGACGTGCTCGACAAGATCGCCGAGTCGTTCTTGTTCCCGTCGCATTTCGGCAAAAACCTCGACGCGCTGTTCGACTGCATGACCGACCTGGTCAACCGCGCCGGCAGCCAGCCGGGTTTTGTGGTGGTGCTGGAGCAATTGCCCGACAGCCCCAAGTTCGACCGCGAGGCGCGCGAGCAATTGCTCGACGTGTTCCGCGACACCGCTGATTTCTGGGCCGAACGGCGCATCGCCTTCCGCTGCTTTTACTCGTTTGCGGTGGCGCGCGCCGCCGAGACCAGCGCCTGGGAGCGCGTCAACGAGGTGGCCCAAGTGCCCGAAAAGCCGGCCGCCAAGACGGTGTCCAAGAGCGGCGTCAACCCCAACTTCGGCATGAACATGCCGATGATGAGCAGCGCCTTCGACACCGCCATGTGGCTCAACGCCGCCTGATGCAGCCTGTCCGGGTCACCTGGCCCGGCTGACCAAGCAAGCGCCCTGCGAGGCGCTTTTTTTTGGCTCGCTCAAAGCGGCCAAGACGACAAGGTCTGCGCCAGCGCCACGTACTCGGCCACCGGCACTTCCTCGGCGCGCCGCTGCACATCAAAACTGCCGCCCAGGCCCTGCTCGTCGAGCCAGCGGCCCAGGGTGTGGCGCAACAACTTGCGGCGCTGTGAAAACGCCAGCGCCACCAGGGCCTGCAGGCGGGCTTGGTCCAGCACCGGCGGCGTCGCCAACGGCTGCATGCGCACGATGGCTGAGTCCACCCGGGGCGGTGGGTCGAAGGCGGCAGGTGCCACGTCGAACAGGGCCTCGATGCGGTAGCGCCATTGCAGCATCACGCTGAGCCGGCCGTAGTCCTTGCCACCAGGGCCAGCCGCCATGCGGGCCACCACCTCTTTTTGCAGCATGAAGTGCTGGTCGCGCACCCGGTGGGCCAGCGCCAGCAGGTGGAACAGGATCGGCGTGGAGATGTTGTAGGGCAGGTTGCCCACCACCCGCAGCGGCTGGCCGGCCTGGTCGGCCAGCGCGCCGAAATCGACCTTGAGCGCATCGCCCTCGACCACCGTGACGCCCTGGCGCTGGCGCCAGCGGGCCGCCAGGTCGCGGTCGAGTTCGATCACCGTGAGCGCGCCGCAGCGCTCGAGCAGCGGCTGGGTCATCGCGCCCAGGCCGGGGCCGATCTCCACCAGGGCCTCACCGGGCCGGGGCGCAATCTCGCGCACGATTGCCGCAATCACCCCGTGGTCAACCAGAAAATGCTGGCCGAAACGCTTGCGGGCGATGTGGGTCACGCCAGTTCCTCGGCGGGATGCCTGGCCGGCCCCAAGCTGGCTCACAGCGGCGGCTCGCGCATCTCGATGTAGGCGCGCAGCCGCAGCTCTTTGGTCCAATCCAGGTAGGCCTGCTCGTACCTGGATTCGCGCAGCGCATTGCGGGCCTGCTCGCGCACTTCCTTGGGGTCAGCGGTGACGCTGCGGCGCTCCAGCAGCTGCAGCAAATGCACGCCAAAGCGCGAGACCACCGGCGCCGACAGCCCGCCCACCGTCAACTGGTTCACCGCTTGTTCGAACTCGGGCACAAACTGGCCGGGCGAGGACCAGCCCAGATCACCGCCGGCAGCGGCCGAGCCGTCTTCGGAGATGTCGCGCGCCACGTCCTCGAACTTCTTGTCGCCGCGCTCGATCTCGCGCCGCAGGTCTTCCATGCGCCGGCTGACCTGCTGCACCTGCGCCCGGTCCGACAAGCGCAGCAGGATGTGGCGCACATGCGACTGGCTGACCTTGAACGGGTCGCCCTGCTGCCGGTCCAGCAGCTTGAGGATGTGCAGTCCGGCCGCGCTGCGCAGCGGCGGGTCGGTGAATTGGCCGATCTCCAGGGCCTTGACGCCATCGATGAACAGATCCGGCAGGCGTGAGGCCGGCCGCAGGCCCAATTCACCCCCCGCCTCGCGGTTGCTGTCCTCGCTGAGCTCGCGCGCGACCTTGGAGAAATCCTCGCCCGCGCGCAGCCGCGCCAGCGCCTCGGCGGCACGGGCCTGGCGCTGGGCCAGCACCTCGGCCGCCGCGCCCTCGGGCACCGCCACCAGGATCTGCGCCAGGTTGAGCTGGATTTGCCCGACAGCCTGGCTGCGCCGCTCGTCCAGGTAGCGCTCGATATCGGCATCGCTGATGCGGATGCGGGTGTTGACCTCGCGCTCACGCACCCGCTCGACCAGCAACTGGTCGCGCAGATTGTTGCGAAAGCGCGCCATCTCCAGGCCCTCGCTGCGCAGGCGCTCGCGCAATTGGGCCAGCGTGATCTGGTTCTGCGCGGCCACATTGGCCACCGCGCGGTCGATCTCGGCATCGTCGACCTTCTGGCCGACATCGCGTGCAAAGGTGATCTGCACCCGCTCGTCGATCAGCGCGTCCAGCACCTGCTGGCGCAGGGTGTCGGCGTCGGGCAGGCTGGCATTGGCCCGCCTGGCATCGGCCTGGACGCGCTCCAGCCGCTGCGCCACCTCGATGGAGGTCACCGCCTCGGTGTTGACCACCGCGACGATGTGGTCGCCCTGCTGGTTGTTGCGCAAGGCCTGGGCCCCGGCCTGGCCGCCCAGACAAAGCAGCGCCGCCAGTGCCACCGCCGCGCTGCGCCAAGTCGGGATAAGAAAGGGGTGGGTCATGGCTCAAGGGTGGGGAACGGGGTGTTGCCGGGCTCACGCAGCAGCCGGTAACCGGGGATATTGTCCTTCAACACCTGCAAGGGATTGGCCCCCAGGCGCGACAGGCCGACCAGCTCCAATTGCAGCAACAGCCGGGTGGTGGTCTCGACGCGGCCGGTGGACAGGCGCTCGGCCACCACCCGGCCTATCCAGCAGCCGGTGTCGTACTCGACGCCGGCCATCGAATCGGTGGCGCGGCTGTCTTTGAGGCTGTAGTTGAGCCGGCCCACCGCGTAGAGCGTGCCGCCGCAGCCGCCAGACGCGCCGATCGGCCGGGCCGTGCCCCGGTAGACCGGCCATTGCCAGCCCAGCTCAACCTGCTCGGACAAGCCCTTGGCCAGCCGATACCGGGCGCTCAGGGTGTGGAACGGGGCCGGCGTGTAGCGCACGCCGATGATCGAGCGCGTGACGCGCCGACTGTCGGGGTTGTATTGCAGCGCAGCGTCCAGCAGCCAGGGGTTGAAGACCGAGCTGGCGCCCTCGACCAGCATGTCAGAGACCCGCTGCTGCAAGGCGTCCCCGCTCAGCACCACCCGTTGGTCGCGTAGCCGGATGCGCTGGGCCAGGCCCAGGCGCAGGGCCTCGGCGCCGGTCTGGGCATCGACCAGGCGGGTGGTGACGCCGGCGGTGAACTGGTGGGCGTCCGAGACCCGGTCGATGCCCGAGAAGGCGTTGTCGGCGTAGATCGACACGGCGTTGAAATCGCGCTCGGCAGCGTCGAAATTGGGCAGCGCCGACTGGTCGCGAAACGGCGTGTTGACGTACAAGAAGCGCGGCTCCAGGGTTTGCCGCTGCGAGCGGCCAAACCAGTCGGTGCGGCGCTCAAACACCAGGCCGCTGTCCAGGCTGAGGCTGGGGATCAGACGCGAGGACCGCGCCGCCATCCCGTTGGGCAGATCGCCGGCATCCAGCGCATAGGCCGCCGCATTGAGCTTGAGTGCGGGCGTCAACCAGCCCCAGGGCCGGCTGAAGGGCCGGCTCAGCTGGCCCAGCGCATGCCAGCGCCAGCCGGTGGGCAGCGCGCTGGTGGCGGTGAGCGCGTCGGCGCCGGCCGGCCGGTTGAAATGGTTCAGCTCGGTCTCGACGCTGCTGCGCAGGCCGCCGGCCAGGCTGGACGCCAGGCGCAGGCCGAGTTGCGGGCTGCGCTGGTAGGGTGCGACGATCAAATCGCTGCCGCTGCCGGTCTGTAGCACCTGCCAGTGCTGCACCCGGGCATAGGCCGTCAACTGGCCCAGCCGGGTGCTGGTCTCACGCTCGGCGCCCAGCTCCTGGGTGAGCAGGCGCGGCACCAGGGAGTCAGCCATCGCCCGGGGGAAGTCCTGCCAGTAAGCATCGTCGGACACCTGGCGCAGGCGCGCGGCATAACGGGTGTCAGCGGCCAGGCGGCCCTGGGCCTCGACCTCCCAGGCATGGCGGCCATGGCCGGCCACCCGGTCTTGCGGCAACCAGTTCAGGCGGGCCCGGCCGCTGTGGCCGGGTTCGAGGTAGCGGAATTCACTGTCCAGCGCCAGGCCGCGCTTGGTCAGCAGGGTGGGGATCAACGTGGCATCGCGGTTGGGGGCGATGTTCCAGTAATAGGGCACGGCCAGCGTGAAGCCGTTGCGGCTGTCCAGCGGCACCACGGTGGGCGGCAGCCAGCCGCTCTTGCGGTCATCGCTGAGCGGGAAGCTCAGCACCGGCAGGCCGAGGATCGGCAGGCCCAGGAACTGCAGCACCGCGCCCTCGGCAATGCCCTCGTGGGTGGAAAAGTCCAGCCGGATGCGGTCGGTGCGCAGCAGCCAGTCGGGCTGGACGTTGTCGGCCCGGGTGCAACTGGTGTAGGTGGCGTGCGTCGCGCGCAGGCGGTTGGCGTCGGAGAAATCGATGCGGTCGGCCTGGCCACCGGCGCCGATGCGGGTGAATTCAAACGACGGCTGCAAGAAAAAGCCCTCAAAACGCTGCAACTGCAGTTGCAGCTCGGGCCCGCTGTAGCGCATGCCGTCGCGGCTGATCACCACCTGACCACGGGCGCTGGCCAGGTCCTCGGCGCTGTCGTAGCGCAAGCTGTCGGCGCGGATCAGCGTGCCGGCGCGGCGGAACTCCACCGCTCCTTCAGCCTCGGCATCCCGATCAGGCCGCACCCGCAGCACATCAGCGCTCAGGATGATCGGCCGCAGTCGCGCGCCATCGCTGCCCGGGGCTGGCCCCAGCGCCGGGCTGGCCTGCAGGCGCAGCGGTGCATCGCCGACATCGGCCTCGGCCCGCGGCGGTGCCAACGGTGCCAGCGGTGCCAGCGGTGCCAGTTGGGCCCGCGCCGGCAAGCCGGCCAGGCCGGTGCTGGCCAACACTGCCGCCAGCGCCCGCACGGCCCGGGCGACAGGCGCCAGGCAACGGGGTGGCGATGCGGCAAAGCAGCAGGCGATCCGGGGGTCGGCGGGCACGGGCTAAGGGGGTGGCTGCGGGGGCGCGCCAGACGGGCCCACCGGTGACGCAAGGCCTGGCGGCCCCTGCGGTTCGTAGAATCCGAAGATTATCCATGAGCCCTTCGCGGGCCAGACCGCCCGACGATGAGCCACCCGCCCTGCGCCAACCCGGCCACTCCCCCTGCCGCCAACCCGGTGGCCGAGCCCATCCGTTGGCCCGATGCGCGCCGCGAGGCCGCTTTCTGGCGCTGGTTCCGGCCCCTGGCCGAGCAGCACCAGCTCGACGCCAGCCGCTTGGCGCCGGCCTCGGCGGACGCCAGTTTCAGGCGTTATTTCCGGGTGCAGGCGGCGGACGGCCGCAGCTTGGTGGTGATGGACGCACCGCCACCGCAAGAGGACGTGGCGCCCTTCGTCGACATCGCCCGCCGCATCCGCGCCGCCGGCCTGCATGCGCCCGAGGTGCTGGCGGTGGACGCCGAACAGGGCTTCTTGCTGCTGGACGACCTGGGCCAGGCGCTCTACCTCAGCGCGCTGCAGCAGGCCACGCCGGCCCGCGCCGATGCGCTGATGCGCGACGCGGTGACGGCGCTGGTGCAGTGGCAGCAGCGGGTGGACGGCAGCGGCCTGCCGGCTTACGACGATGCGCTGCTGCGGCGTGAGCTGCAGCTCTTTCCGGACTGGTGCGTGCAACGCGAGTTCGGCATCAGCTGGACCGCCGCCCAGCAGGCGACCTGGCAGCGCTTGTGCGATGTGCTGGTGGCCAGCGCGCTGGACCAACCGCAGGTCACCGTGCACCGCGACTGGATGCCGCGCAACCTGATGCTGGCCAGCCCCAACCCGGGCATCCTCGACTTCCAGGACGCGGTGCGCGGCCCGGTCACCTACGACATCGCGTCGCTGCTGCGCGATGCCTTCCACTCGTGGGACGAGGCCCAGGAGATCGACTGGGCCGCCCGCTGGTGGCAGCAGGCCCGCGCCGCCGGGGTGCTGGGCGAGCATGCTTTTGCAAGCGACTTTGGCGAGACCTGGCAGGCGCTGGAATGGATGGGCCTGCAGCGCCACCTGAAGGTGCTGGGCATCTTCTGCCGGCTCAAGCACCGCGACGGCAAGCCGGCCTACAGCGCCGACCTGCCGCGCTTCTTCGCCTACGCCACCAAGGTGGCGCTGCGCTACCGCGAGCTCAAGCCGCTGCTGGCGCTGATCGAGCCCATGAGCGGGCCGCTGACCAGCACCGGGTTCTCGATGAGGTAATCAGGGACAGGCGGCGATCACCTGCGCCACTGCGGCCGTCAGCCGTTTGGCATAGGGCACATGCAAAAACTCATTCGGCCCATGCGCATTGCTCTTGGGGCCCAACACGCCGCAGACCATCATCTGCGCCGCCGGGAAGCCCTGTTGCAGCAGGCTCATCAGCGGGATGGTGCCGCCCTGGCCGATGTAGGCCACCGGGGCGCCGAACTGGGCCTGCGACGCCGTGTTGAGCGCCGACTCCAGCCACGGTGCCAGGGCCGGCGCGTTCCAGCCGTTGGCGCCCAGCGCGCCGGCCCGGCCGTCGGCATGGAAGGTGACACGGGCGTTGTAGGGCGCGTTGTCCTCCAGCAAGGCCTTGAGCGCGACCGAGGCCTGGTGGCCGTCCACCAGCGGCGGCAGGCGCAGGCTGAGCTTGAAGGCGGTGAAGGGCCGCAGCACATTGCCGGCGCTGGCCATCTCGGGCAAGCCCGCCACCCCGGTGACCGACAGCGTGGGCCGCCAGGTACGGTTGAGCAGGGCCTCGACCGGGTCGGTGGTGGTGGGCAGGGCGGTGCTGCCATCGGCGCCGCAGGCCCAGGGGAAGGTCTTCCAGGCCTGCTCACCCAGGATCGCGGCAGCGGCCCGCACCTGCTCGGCACGGTCGGTGGGCAATTGGCAGTGAAAGCTGCCGGGCAACAGCCGCCCGGTGGCCGAATCCTCCAGCCGATCCAGCAGGTGGCGCAGGATGCGGAAACTGCTGGGCACCACACCGCTGGCGTCGCCCGAATGCACGCCCTCGGTCAGGATCTCCACCTTCAACACCCCCGAGACCATGCCGCGCAGGCTGGTGGTCAGCCAGAGCTGGTCGTAGTTGCCGGCACCCGAGTCCAGGCAGACCACCAGCGCCACATTGCCCAGGCGCAGGCGCAGCGCGTCCAGGTAGGCCGGCAGGTCACCGGAGCCGCTCTCCTCGCAGGTTTCGATCAAGCCGACGATGCGCGGATGTGCCAGGCCTTGCGCCTTGAGCGACTCGACCGCCGTGATCGCCGCATAGACCGCATAGCCGTCGTCGGCGCCACCCCGGCCGTAGAGCAGGCCGCCCTGGTATTTGGGCGTCCAGGGGCCCAAGTCATTGCGCCAGCCGGTGAACTCGGGCTGCTTGTCGAGGTGGCCGTACATCAGCACGGTGTCGGTGCTGCCGCTGTGGGTGCTTTCGATCTCGAAGAAGATCACCGGCGTGCGCCCCGGCAGGCGCACCACTTCCAGCGTCAATCCCGCCACCTTGCGCGCTTCGACCCAGGCGGCGGCGTCGCGCACCACCCGCTCGATGAAGCCGTGGGCGGCCCAATCGGCATCGAACATCGGGCTCTTGGCCGGCACCGCGATGTAGTCGGTGAGCGCGGGCACGATGGCCTCGTCCCAGCGCTGGTTGGCAAAGGCGCCGAGGGCGCTGGCTTCGTCGGGCTGCAGCGGCAGCCGGGGGTCGCGGGCGTTCATCAAAGCTCCTTGCAAGGGGTGCGCCAGCGCTGCGCCAGCGCCAGGCCTGCCAGTTTAGGCCGCAGCCAGCCGCCAGGACAGCCCCGGCTGGCGACTGCCTGACCCGCCCGGCGCCAGCGCGGCCCCTACACTCGGCGGCCATGCCGGCCCACCCTGCAACATCCCCGCTGCCGTGGCCTGCACCCGCGCTGCAGCGCCTGGCATGGGCGGCGTTGGCAGCCGGGCTGGCGGCCTGCACAGGCCTGCCCGAGGCCCCATCCGCTGCAGGCTCGGCCAGCCCCGCCAGCGCCAGCCCGGCCCCCGCCACCGGCCCACGCGCGCGCCTGCTGCTGCGCGGCTCGGTGCCCAACGAGGACCGCTATGCGCTGGTCGAGCTGGCCGACACCCCGCAGTGCCGGGATCCACACCTGCTCAGCAGCGGCGACGCGCGCCAGGCGCCATCACCGACCAGCCTGGCCGCTGGCCGGCTGACCACGCTGGACTTCCTGGTGTTGCGGGCCGGCAAACCGCAGTGCGGCGTGCGCTGGTCCTTCACCCCCGAGGCCGGCAAAACCTATCTGATGCAAGGCCTGCTGGTGGGCAGTGGCTGCACTGCGCAGTTGCTGGATGTCACCACCAGCGACCGCCCCCAGCCCGCCAAAGGCGCGGTGCTGCGCAGCGGCCCCGGCCAGCCCTGCGTGCCGCTGGACCAGGCGCGGCCGGCCGGCGGCAGCCCGTCGCTGATCCAGGGCGGCCAGCACAACGGCGAGGCGGTGCTGAACCCCGGCGCCACGCCCCGCGACCTGCAGGGCTTGATCCGGCCATGACGCAGCGGCACACCTCTGCGACCCAGCCGACCTGGCCCGCCAGGCTGGCCTGGGCCCTCTGGCTGGCCGCCGCGCCGGCCTGGCCCTTGACCCCCGCCGAGCTGTTTGCCCAGGTCTCGCCCAGCGTCTGGCGGGTGTTGACCCTGGACGCCGACGGCCTGGTGCTGGGCCAGGGCAGTGCGGTGGTGGTGGCGCCGGGCCTGCTGGTGACCAACTGCCATGTGCTGGCCCGGGCCCGCCGGGTGCAATTGCGGCGCGACGGCCAGGCCACCGCCACGCCGGCCCGGCTGTCACTCTGGGATGTGCAGCGCGACCTGTGCCAGTTGGAGGCTTCCGGCCTGACCGCACCGTTTGTAACGCTGGGCAGCGCCAGCACCGCCGCCGTGGGCCAGCCGGCCTATGCGATCGGCCACCCCAAGGGCCTGGATCTGACGATGAGCGCCGGCCTGGTGTCGTCGATGCGGCGCAACGCGGCCGGGCAACTGGTGTTGTTGCAGACCTCGGCGGCGGTCTCGGGCGGATCGAGCGGCGGCGGGCTGTTCAACGAGGCCGGCGAGTTGCTGGGCCTGACCACCATCGCATCCATCACCGGCGATGCCCAGAACCTGAACTTCGCGATCCCCGCCGACTGGATCAAGGACTTGCCGCGCCGCCACGCTGCGGCGCGGGCGGCTGAGTCGGCAGCAGTGGCGGCGGCCGTGGCGGCGGCAGCCGCGTCCGCCGCCAGCCGCTGAGCGCTGACCCAGCCTTCGCGCGTGAAATCGCGCTCAGTCCTTCGCCAGCCGTGCATCGCCTTCGGGCGATACACGCGCGGGCTCAGCCCATGCAGAACACGTTGAGCTTGTTGCCGTCCAGGTCGCGGAAGTAGCCGGCATAAAAGCCCGGGCCGCGCTCGCCGACCGGGCCTTCGTCGCTGCCGCCCAGCTTGAGCGCCAGCGCGTGGGTGGCGTCCACCTTGCTGCGGCTGTCGACCACGATGGCCGACATCGTGCCGTTGCCGGGGTGGGCGGCCTTCTGGTCAAACGGGATCATCACGGCAAGCCCTGGCTTGTCCATCGTGGTGCCCCAGGCATAGCCGCGGCCGAAATCCATGATGCGGGCGATGCCCAGCGGGGCCAGCAACTCGTCATAGAACTTCATCGCGCGCGGCAGGTCATTGGTGCCGATGGTGACGTAGCCGATCATGGGGATCTCCTGAAGGTCGTTGGGAAAGCCGCGTTTGTACCCGCCTGGCGTGACGCTGTGAAGTAGCTCACGCCCCCGGCTCAACCACGCTCGAACTTGAACACCGCCACGCTGGCCAGCAAGTTAGGCGCGCGCCGCACCGCGCGGCCGGCCTGGCAGCCAAAGCTGTCGAGAATGGTCAAGCCATTGCGGCGCGCCAGCACCTCAAAATCGGCAAAGCTGCCAACCCGGATATTGGGCGTGTCGTACCACTGGTAGGGCAGGGTCTTGGTCACCGGCATGCGCCCGCCCAGCACCGCCAGGCGGTTGGGCCAGTGCGCAAAATTGGGGAAGCTGACGATGCCGATGCGGCCCACGCGGGCGGTCTCAAGCAGCATCTTCTCGGTGTTGCGCAGGTGTTGCAGGGTGTGCAGTTGCAGCACCACGTCGAAGCTGCGGTC
>JANLZT010000346.1:0-1619 GCA_031366465.1 Betaproteobacteria bacterium
GCCCGCCGGCAGCGCCGCCAGGATGCGGCTGCGGTAGGCGATTGCCGCCGCCGCCGTGGTGACGGGCGAGCGCAAGTTGGGCATCACGATGGCCCGACCAAACTGGCGTGCGGTGCAGGGCAGCACCGCCGCCATCGCCGCGCCGTCGCGCAGGTGCAGATGCCAATCGTCGGGGCGGGTGAGGGTCAGGCGGTCGGTCATGGTCTAGATTGTCCCATCGCCGTCGGCCAGCGCAGGACCGGGTTATGCGCGCGGCGCATGACACCATGCTACGTAGAAGCGCCATGACGAGCACGCTTCTTGCCTTCCTATACTGCGCCACGCTTTGCCCGGCACCAGGCCGGGACGCCAACCATCCCCTGCCGGAGTTGCCCCCCCATGAAACTCAAGACCGCCCGTACGCTACTTGCCACCCTGTGCACCCCGCTGGTGCTGGGTTTGTCCGCCCTGCCCGCCCAGGCCGGCAAGACCGTTGACGCCATCAAGGCCCGCGGCCAACTGATCTGCGGCGTCAACACCGGCCTGGCCGGCTTCTCGTCCGCCGACAGCCAGGGCAACTGGACCGGCCTGGACGTCGATGTCTGCAAGGCCATCGCAGCAGCGATGCTGGGCGACGCCAGCAAGGTCAAGTACGTGCCGCTGAACGCGCAACAGCGCTTCACCGCGCTGCAGTCGGGCGAGATCGACATCCTGTCGCGCAACACCACCTGGACGCTGACCCGTGACGCCTCGCTGGGCATGCACTTCACCAACACCACCTATTACGACGGCCAGGGCTTCATGGTGCCGGCCAAGGGCAAGATCAAGAGCGCCAAGCAGTTGAAGGGCGCCACGGTGTGTGTGCAGTCGGGCACCACCACCGAGAAGAACCTGACCGACTTCTCGCGCGCCAACAAGTTGGACATCAAGCCGGTGGTGTTCGAGAAGCAGGAGGCCTCGACCAGCGCCTATTTCTCAGGCCGCTGCCAGGCCTTCACCACCGACGCCTCGGGCCTGGCCTCGATCCGCAACAAAGAGGCCAAGACCCCGGCCGACCATCTGATCCTGCCCGAGCTGATCTCCAAAGAGCCGCTCGGCCCATCGGTGCGGCGCGGTGACGATGAGTTCTTTGCCATCGCCAAATGGGTGGTGTTTGCGCTGATCGAGGCCGAGGAATACGGCATCACGCAGGCCAATGTCGATTCGCTCAAGACCAAGACCGACGACCCGGCGATTGGCCGCATCCTGGGCGGCACCGAGGACACCGGCAAGCTGCTGGGCCTGGACAAGGAATGGGCCGCCAAGGCTGTGAAGGCGGTGGGCAACTACGGTGAGATCTTTGAGCGCAATGTCGGCCCGAAGAGCGACCTGGGCATGCCGCGCGGCAACAACAACCTGTGGAACAAGGGCGGCTTCATGTACGCCCCGCCAGTGCGCTGACCTGTGATGCCGGCCGGCGTCCTGCCTCCCAGCAGGCGCCGGCTTGTCTTTTATTGCCAGCCCAGAAGGCCCGGCAGCCGACCCGGCCCAGTTGAAGGAGATTTGCTGATGACGGCCCGTGCCGCACCTGCCCCCCAACGCGACTGGTCGCTGCGCAGCCGCGCGATGCGGGCCGTGCTCTACCAGGTGCTGGCGCTCGG
>JANLZT010000416.1:0-2814 GCA_031366465.1 Betaproteobacteria bacterium
TCGGTGCAGATCATCAACCAGTCGGCGCTGGCCGAGTTCTCGCAGGCGCTGCGGGCGGTCAACGGCCAGCCTGACGCGGTGCTGGCCGGCACCAGCCGCGATGGCATCGACGATGCGCTGTACGCCCGCCTGGTGCTGGACGAGGCAGTGGTGCTGGTCAACCCGGTGCTGGAGATCGACAGCGCCGCGCGCCGGCCGGCGTTTGCAGCGGCCAGTGCGACGCCCGCAGCCCCCATCGCGCTGCGCCTGGTGGGCCTGGACGCGCTGAAGGTGGCGGGCGTGGCGCCGGCCCTGATGCCGCAGCCCTGGGCGCCGCCCTCCACCGGCGCTGCCCCCGCTGATGCGGGCAGCCCGGCCCAACTGCTGGCGCCAGACAGCGCCTACCTCAACCCGGCCGCGCAAAAAGCCCTGGGCGCTGGCCTGGGCGATCCGCTGGACCTGCGCACCCCCAGCGGCTGGGCCCGCTTGCGGATTGCCGGGCGGGTGGCTGCGGGCGGCGGCCCGACGGCGGTGATCGACATCGCTGCCGCGCAGGCGCTGTGGGGCCGCAGCGGCCGGCTCAGCCGGATCGACATCCGCCTGCTGCCGGGCGCCGTGCTGGCCGATTGGCAGCGCGGCTTCGAGCGGGCCGCGCCACTGCCGCCGGGGGTGCGCTGGGCGGCGGCCGACGAGGCGGTGCAGCGGGCGTCCAACCTGTCGCGGGCCTACCGCGTCAACCTGGGTGTGTTGGCCTTGGTGGCGCTGCTGGTGGGCGGCTTCCTGGT
The DNA here is from genome assembly GCA_031366465.1 of Betaproteobacteria bacterium. Taxonomy (GTDB): domain Bacteria; phylum Pseudomonadota; class Gammaproteobacteria; order Burkholderiales; family Burkholderiaceae_C; genus Pseudaquabacterium. Next base: position 765 of record JANLZT010000416.1, read on the forward strand.
GTATTCGGTGGTCTCGCTGTCGGTGGCGCAGCGCACGCCGTCGCTGGCGCTGCTGGGCGTGCTGGGCCTGGCCGCGCGGGACAGGCGCCGCCTGGTGCTGGCCGAGAGCGCGCTGATCGGCCTGCTGGGCAGCGCGCTGGGCCTGGCTGCGGGCGCCGGCCTGGCGGCCTTGGCATTGCGCCTGCTGGGCGGTGACCTGGGCGGCGGCTACTTTGCCGGCGGCGCCCCCAGCCTGGCCTGGCCCCTGCCGGCGCTGGCCGCCTGCGCCGCGCTGGGCGTGGCCGCAGCAATCGTGGGCGCCTGGTGGCCGGCACGCCAGGCCCAGACCTTGTCGCCCGCGCTGGCGCTCAAGGGCCTGGGCAGCGGGGGCCCGGCCAGCGCGCCGCTGTGGCCGGGGCTGGCGCTGCTGGCAGCCGGCGGTGGGCTGGCGCTGTTGCCGCCGGTGGCCGGCCTGCCGCTGGCCGCCTATGCAGCGGTGGCCACGCTGCTGGCCGGCGGCGTGGTGCTGGTGCCGGCGGTGGTGCAGGCGGTGGTGGCGGGCTTGACGCGGGCATGGCTGCCGGCGCCGGGGCAGCCCGGGCGCCGGCGCGGCAGATTCCCGGCGCTGGCGCCATTGCTGCTGCTGGCGCTGCGCCGTGCCCACGTCGCCCGCCAGACCGCCAGCGCCACGGTGGCCGGGGTGGTGGCCAGCCTGGCGCTGTCGGTGGCCATCACGGTGATGGTGGCCAGCTTCCGGCAGGCGGTGATCGACTGGCTGGACAGCGCCCTGCCGGCTGACCTTTACCTGCGGCCCAGCGCGGCGGGCGCCGATGGCGTGCTGCTGCCATCCGGCCTGCCCGACCTGGTGGCGCGCCTGCCGGGCGTGCAAAGGGTGGCGGCATCGCGCCAGCGCCCGCTGCTGATCCAGCCCGACCAACCCCCGGTGATGCTGATGACCCGCAACCTGAGCAACGGCCCGGCCGGCGCCGCCACCGCCCTGCCGCTGATGGGCCCGGCGCTGGCCGCCGCGCCGGGGGAGCTGGGCGTCTACATCAGCGAGCCGGCCGCTGCCCTGTATGGCTGGCAGCTGGGGCAGCGCCTGCGCCTGCCGATCCCCGGCGTGGCTGTGAGGGAGGAGACCGGCGCGGTGGCGGCCGACGCAAGCAGCGGCGTGGCCGTGCGCGTGCTGGGCATCTGGCGCGACTACGCGCGCCAGTTTGGCGCGGTGGTGATCGACGCCGGCGACTACCAGCGCCTGACCGGTGACAAGGGCTTCAACGACCTGGCGCTGTGGCTGGCCCCGGGCGTGGCGCTGCCCGACCTGGACGCCGCGCTGCGCCGCGCCGCCGGGCCCGACCTGCCGCTCGATATCGCCAGCACCAGCGCGCTGCGGCAGATGTCGCTGCGCATCTTCGACCGCAGCTTTGCCGTCACCCTCTACCTGCAGGCGGTGGCCATGGCGGTGGGCCTGGTGGGGGTGGCGGCCAGCCTGTCGGCCCAGGTGCTGGCCCGCCGCAAGGAGTTTGGCCTGATGGCCCACCTGGGCCTGCCGCGCCGCCAGGTGATGCTGCTGGTGGGTGCCGAGGCCGCAGCGACGCTGCTGGCCGGGGTGTTGATCGGCGTGGCGCTGGGCGGGCTGATGGCGCTGGTGCTGGTGCATGTGGTCAACCCGCAGAGCTTCCACTGGACCATGCCTTTGCAGGTTCCGGCGGGCCGGCTGGCGGCCCTGGCAGCGGCGATGTGGCTGGCCGGCGTGGCCACTGCGCTGTGGAGCGCGCGCCGCGCCGCCGGCCGCCAGGCCGTGCTGGCGGTGAAGGAGGATTGGTGAACCCGCGCCGCCGGCTCTGCTTGCAGCGCGCCAGCCTGGCCGCGATGGTGGCCTGCGCCGATGCACCCGGCCGGGCTCAAACAGCCTCCAGCCCAGCGCCAGGCGCGATGACCGAGACCACCGCCGACGACGACCGCATCAGCGCCAGCCGGGCCCTGGTGTTCCCGCGCGACCACGGCGCCCATCCCGGCGCCCGCATCGAGTGGTGGTATGCCACCGGCTGGCTGCAGGCCGATGGCGGCG
>JANLZT010000451.1:0-6747 GCA_031366465.1 Betaproteobacteria bacterium
CGGCCGCAGCGTCAGCTATCGCCTCACCGTCCGGCCCTGGTTGTGGTTGCTGACCCGGTCCGCCGATCTGCGTATTTTTCAAGACAAGTCGGTGCCCGACATCATCAAGGTCATTTTCGATGAGTACCAGGGGGCGGTGAAGCTCAATCTCACCGGCAGCCACAAGCCCCGCACCTATTGCGTGCAATACCGCGAGACTGACTTCAACTTCGTTTGCCGGCTGATGGAGGAAGAAGGCATCTTCTTCTGGTTTGCCCACACCGAATCCAAGCATGAGCTGGTGCTGGCCGACAGCCCCAGCGCCCATGCAGCCTCGCCCGGTTTCGACAAGGTGATGTTCCGCGTGCATCAACAGTCGCTGGACGAACAGCCCGCCATCCACGAATGGCATATGCGGCATGAGATCCAGTCCGGCAAGATGGCCTTGCGTGACTACAACTTCGAGAAGCCGAGCACCGACCTCACCGCCGCGCCGCCCGAGCATGCGCGCAAACACGCCGAGTCCAAGCACGAGGTCTACGACTATCCCGGCCTGTATGCCGACAAGGCGGCGGGCATGGACATCGCCAAACTGCGCCTGGAAGAAGCCGCATCGCGTTTTGGCCGCTTCACCGGCCAGGGCAACACACCTGGGCTGGCCGCAGGCGCCAAGTTCGCGCTGATCGACCACCCGCGCAAGGACCAGAACGCCGCCTATGTGGTGCTGGCCACCCAGATCGACATGCGCCAGGCCGCCTACGAGACCAGCGCCGGCGCCGAGTCCGGCTTCCTCTGCCGCTTCACCTTGCAGCGTTTCGATGAGCCTTTCCGGCCCGCTCGCATCACCCGCAAGCCCAGCGTGGCCGGCCCGCAGACCGCGTTGGTGGTGGGCGGTGGCGCGGCTGGCGACATCGAGCCCGACAAATACGGCCGGGTCAAGGTGCAGTTCCACTGGGACAGGCTGGGCAAGAAGGACGCCAACAGCTCCTGCTGGGTGCGGGTGGCCTCGCCCTGGGCCGGCAATGGCTTCGGCATGATCGCGCTGCCCCGGCTGGGCCAGGAGGTGGTGGTTGATTTTCTCGAAGGCGATCCCGACCAGCCCTTGATCACCGGCCGGGTGCACAACGCCGAGCAGATGCCGCCCTATGAGCTGCCCGCCAACGCCACCGTCAGCACCCTCAAGAGCCGCAGCAAGCTCGGCCCCGTGGATGCTTTCAACGAGCTGCGCTTCGAGGACAAAAAAGGCAGCGAGTACGTCTGGATGCAAGCCCAGAAGGACCGCTTCGAGATGGTCGAAGAAACGCTTAAAAGCCAGATCGGCAAGGACGAGCACCGCAGCGTCAAGGCCAACCGCAAGGAGCTTGTCGAGGGTGAATACCACCTCAGCGTCACCAAGGGCGTCAAGCACAAGTACGACGCCAAGTTCAGCGTCGACACCAAGAACGACATCCTCTTCAAGGCCGGCGACGGCTTCAGCCTGAAGACCGGCAAGGACATCGCCATCGAGTCGGGCAAGGGAGTCTCGTTCAAATCCGGCACCGACCTGCACATCAAGATCGGCACCAACATCGGCGCCGAGGGCGGCCAGAACGTGCACATCAAGGGCGGCATGAACGTGGTGATCGAAGGCGGCATGCAGATCAGCATCAAGGCCGGGCCCTCATCGGTGGTGCTGGGGCCCGACGGTGTCTCGATCACCGGGCCGATGGTCAAGATCAACTCCGGCGGCTCGGCCGGGTCGGGTGCCGGTGCCAGCCCGGTGGCCCCCACCGCGCCCGAGGCGCCCGAGAAGCCCGAGCTGCCCGAGGACCCGTTGACGCACCGCTGAGGCGCGCAACTGCGCCCTTGATCGCCTGATCCCGCGCCCACCGCATGCAACCGGTTGACACCGCCGCCCTGGAGGCCGACGCCTGGCGCGGCTTCGTCGCCCAACTGGGCGCCCACCTGGCGGGCCGCTGGCCGGCGATGCCCGAGCGCCTGGCTGAGCGCTACCCCGCGTTTGTCGAGCTGGCCGCGCAGCAGGCGCTCGACAGCGGCCTGCGCAGGGCGCCCAGCGTTGCGCGCCTGGTCAATCTGTGGTTTGTCTGGGGCCCGGCCTTCCACGACAAGCCAGGCTTTGAATGGGCCGCCGCGCTGCTGGCGTCAGTGCCGCAGCACGAATGGCTGGCGGTGCACCAACTGGTGCAGCGCTCCTTGCTGGAGCTGGCCCGCCTGCCCGGCGCCCGCATCGAGCCCCAGGCCCTGGCTGCTGCCGATGCCGGGGTGCTGCAGGCCTTTGGCGGGCTGGGCCGGCAGGGCCTGATGCGCCCGGCCGATCCCCTGCCCAGCCCGGCAGCGGCCTGCGACCTGGACGCCGCCGACATCCGCCTGATCGACGACGGCTGGCACCAGCAGTACCGCCTGTCGGCCGGCGCCGATTGGCAGCGAGCGGCGCTGGCCTGGCCGGCCGCGCTGCGGGTGGATGCCCGGCACCCTTGCCCCAAGCTGGTGGCGGCGCTGTCGCACCTGCTGGGCCAGGGGCCGCAGGCCAGGCTGCAGGTGCGGGTGCGCCCATTGCTGGTGTGCAACGGCGACCTGCACCCGGCGCTGGGTTTCTCGGGGCCGCACGGCCGCTGGGACTGGGCCGGCCATGCCGCCAAGGCCGCCAGTTGGCCGCTGGCCGCGCGCGAGCAAGCCCTGCCGGCGGCCGGGCCCGGCACGGCCATCGCCGAAGAAACCTCGCCCGAGTTGCACCGGCTCGACATCGAGACCTGCGGCCTGCGCGACAGCGGCGAGGTGCTGGGCCCGCAGCAGGCCACCGTTTCGGTCTGGCCGGCGGCCCAATGGTGGATCGAGCTGCAGCGGGCCCAGCCCAGCACCCAGGCCTTGCTGCCAGGGCCGCAGGCCTGGGCCAAGCCGCCCACCCGCTGCCGGGTCGAGCGCGACGGCCTGGCCCAGGACAGTGCGGCCTTGCGCCGCCAGTTCGAGGCCGGGCTGGACGGCGCGACTGCCCGTGCGCTGCAAAGCCTGGCCAGCGCCTGGCAGCAAAGCCCGGGCCTGGTGGCCGCCAGCTTCGACGCCCAACTGGGCTTGCTGGTGGGCCAGGCCAGCCTCAGTTGGGGCTGGCATTTCGGCCCGGGCGGCCTGGACGGGCCGGCGCTGATGCGGGTGCTGGGGCAACTGGCGCTGGACGCCTGCCAGGCTGACCTGCAACTGGTGGCTGAACTGGCGCCCCCGGCCGATCACCCCAGCGGCCTGGCCGGCACCCGCAGCCGCCTCAGCCTGCGCCTGGCCGGCCAGGCGCCGCTGAAGCAGGCCTTGCAGCGCGAGGGCCCGCTGCCGGCGCTGGCCGACGTGCTGGGGGCGGCGGTGGCGCAGTGGCGCTTTCCGGCCGTGCTCACCATCGAGCCGCTGGCCACCGACTCCGGCCGGCTGCTGCAGCAGGCCGGGCCCGCCACCGGCGCCCTGGTGGGCGAGGCCGGCCTGCGCCCACGCACCACCGGCGGCAGCGGCTGGGAGTGGTTTGCCAACCTGCGCATCGAGCCGGTGGCGGTGCCGGTGGCGGTGACCGACCCGCTGCTGGGCGGCTGCCAGCTCAGCCTGCCGCTGCTGCCGGCCATGACCCTGCTGGCCTGGAGCCTGGGCTGATGGAACGCCTGCTGGTGCTGCGGCTGGAGGCCTCGGGCTGCATCGCCGAGGCGGTGCTCAACGGCGTGCCGCTGGTTCGGGCCGGCGGCCCGCAGCGGGTGGCCACCGTGCCGGTGCATGAGTTCTGGCTGGCCGGCAGCAACCAGGTCGAGTTGCTGGTCCACCCGCCAGCGCCCGGCGCCACCGCGCTGCCCGAGCCCCGGCTGTCAGACGGCCAGGCCTGGGCCAGTCTGCAGGTCTTGCTGCCCCGGGTGGGCAGCCCGGCCCACCCGGCCAGCGCCCGCACCGTGGCCCAACTGGATTGGGCGCCGCCGGCCGACACGGTCTATGAAGCGCCGGCCAGCCAGCACCAGGCGGTGGACCTGCCGATCGCCTTCCCGCGCTGGCGCTGGCTGGACGCCCCGGTGATCGACGACGCACCGGCGCTGGCCAAGGACGCCGCCGCCTACCTGCTCGACATCGCCCTCGGCCTGGCGCGCGGCAACCCCGAGCCCTTGATCCAGGCCTCGCGCCTGCGGCTGGAAGAACTGGCCCAGGCCTACCAGCGCCCGCTGGCCGACGATGTGGCCCGTCTGCGCGACCAGATTGCACAACTGCATGCCGGCCAAGCCCTCAAACCCTCCCTGCCCGCCGCCGGCCAGTTGCTGTTGCGGCCGGTGGCCGGCGGCCGCCTGCTCGAATGCCTGACCCCCGAGGGCCTGCCGCTGCTGCGCAGCCCGGTGGCCGGTGGCGGCAGCGTCTGCTGGCCGCTTCGGCTGGCCGCCGTGGACGGGCGCTTTTATGTGCTGCGCTGAGCGGCAAGCCCCGTCAGGTGCCGGGTATGCTGTGGCCCCAGTGACATCAGGAGCCTGCGCATGATCGTGCTGACCGTGCTCAGCTACAGCGGCGTACCGGCCGAAGGCCTGTCGGCCCGCTTTGATGAGCTGGGTGGCAGCATCGGCCGCGCCGACAACAACCAACTGGTGTTGCCCGACCCCGAGCGCAGCATCTCCCGCCTGCATGCCAAGGTGCTGTTCCGCAGCGGCCAGTACGCCATCGTCGACAACGGCAGCAACCCGGTCGCCGTCAACGGCAGCGCGGTGCCCTCAGGCCGCGAGCAGACCATCCAGCCCGGCGACCAGGTGCAGATCGGCAGCTATCTGCTGACGGTCTCGCAAGGCGCTGACGCCTCCACCAGCGCCGCCCACCCCTTTGCCGATCTGTTCGGCGAGGGTGCAGCGGGCCTGGCCGGGCCGGTGGCCGCCCCCGCCGCCAGCGCCTGGGTGTCGCCACCGATGCGCTCGGCGGCCGCCACGCCAGCCGGCGCTTTCGCGGTGCCGGCCGCGCCGACCTGGGGTGCGCCGGCAGCGTCAACTTCGTCGCCATCGTCATCGGCAAGCGCAGCGGCCTGGCCGGCGCCACCGCCCCAGCCGGCGGCGCGCGCATCAACCGGTGCCGCAGCGGCCCTGATCCCCGATGACTGGGATTTCCTGGCCCCTGCGCCCGGCGCCTCGTCGGCCGGTGGGCCATTCGCTGGGTCATTCGGCGGCGCACTGCCGCCTGCATCGGCCGGCGCCCCGCTGGGCTTGTCGATGGGCTCGGCGGCCTCGGACTCGCTGGACGCGCTGTTCGGCCTGGGCGGGGCCGCCACCGGCGGCGACCCGCTGGGTGCTGCGCCGGCACAGGCCCTGCTGATGCAGCCCAATATGGCCGCCCACGCCGACCCGCTGCAAGCGCTGGGCCGGCAAGTGCCGGTGGCCGCCGCCAGCCTGCCCGACCATGTGTCGGAGCTGAACACGCCGATGCCGCTGCCCAAGCGCTCAACGCCAGCCGCCGCCCCCATGCCCGCTGCTGCTGGATTGCCGAGTGGCGCGGTGTTCAGCTGGGACGACCCACCGCGCGACGGCCGGGTGGTCACCCTGCCAGGCCAGGCGCGCGACGCTGCAGCAGCGGGCGCGCGGTCGACACCGCAGCCGCAGCCGCAGCCAGCGAGCGATGCGATGTTCGGGGCCTTGTTTGAGCCGCCCGCCAACCCGGTCTCCACGGCCCGGCCGGACCCCTTGGTCGATCCGCTGGCCGACCTTCTGGCGGGCGCGCTGGCCGGCCCCGGTGCGGCCGCGCCAGGGCCGGCGGCCTTGGGCGCTACAGCACGCGCACCAGCACCCGCACCCGCACCCGCGCCGGTGCTGGCGCCCACACTGCCCGCCACCACCGCGCCGGCTGCAGCAGGCGCCGAGTTGCTGGCCGCCCTGCAGCAAGGCCTGGGGGTGCCCGGCCTGCGCATCGAGTCCTTGACCCCGGCCATGATGCTGCTGGTGGGCCAATTGCTGCGGGAGAGCACCCGCGGGGCGGTCGAATTGCTGCTGGCGCGCGCCGCCCTCAAGCGCGAGATGCGGGCCGAGATGACGATGATCAAAGCCCGCGAGAACAACCCGCTCAAATTCTCGCCATCGGTCGAGGTCGCCTTGCAGCATTTGCTGGCGCCCACCTCGCCCGGTTTCATGCCCGCCGCGCCGGCCATGCGCGACGCCTTTGACGATCTGCGGGCCCATCAGCTGGGTGTGATGGCCGGCATGAAAGCCGCCCTCGACGGTGTATTGCAGCGCTTCGATCCGCAGCAACTCGAAGCCAAGCTGACCAGCCGCTCGGCCATCGACAGCCTGATCCCGGCCACCCGCAAGGCCCGCCTGTGGGAATCCTTCCAGCGCTTGTTCAGCCAGTTGTCCAGCGAGGCCCAGGACGATTTCGACGAGCTGTTCGGCAAGGCCTTTCTGCGCGCCTACGAGGCCCAGCTCGACCGATTGCAAGCCGAACCCGGACCCAGGTGAGCACCATGTTGGCGCTTGAAGTGGCCCTGCTCTCAGACCGAGGTGGTCGCAATTACAACGAGGATGCCTGCGGCCACTGGCACTCCGAGCGCCACCTGTGCTGCGTGCTGGCCGACGGCGCGGGCGGCCATGGCGGCGGCGACATCGCGTCCAAGATCGCGGTGCAAGAGCTGATCGGCGGCTTCTCACGCCAACCTTCACACGATGGCCAGGCGCTGTCGGCCCTGGTGCGCTGCACCAATCAGGCCCTGATCGGCCAGCGCGTGCCCGGCACGCCGCGCCAGGACATGCACAGCACCGCCGTCTGCCTGGTGATCGACTTTGTCGACCACCG
>JANLZT010000466.1:0-8078 GCA_031366465.1 Betaproteobacteria bacterium
CTGATCTGGCTGGCATCGTCGGTCTTGCCGAGCGGCAACTGGCCGGCGCCGACAAAGGCCTCCAGCCTGTCGAGCAACTGCAGCTTGTTGCGCAGGCTCAGCTCGATGTTGATGCGCTCGATGCCCAGGGTGTATTGGCCCATGCGCTCCAGCGGGATCACCACGTCCTCATTGACCTTGAAGGCATTGGTGTGCTTGGCGATGGCTGCGGTGCGCTTGCGGTCCAGCCAGAACTTCTTGCGCGCATCGGCACTGACCGCCACAAAGCCCTCGCCTGAGCGGCTGTTGGCGATGCGCACCACCTCGCTGGTGGCGCGGGCCACCGCCGCCTCGTCATCGCCGACGATGTCGCCCACCAGCACCATCTTGGGCAGGCCGCCGCCAAACGCCGCGCGCTTGCTCTTGGTGGCATAGCCGACGGCCTTGAGGTAACGGTCGTCCAGGTGCTCAAGACCGGCAAGGACCGCCCCGCCCTTCTTGGCATCCTCGAACAAAAAATCCTTGATCTCCACAATCGACGGCACCGCTTCGATCGGGTTGCCAAAGAACTCCAGGCAGACCGTGCGCACATGTTTGGGCATCCGGTGCACGATCCAGCGGGCACTGGTGATCAGGCCGTCGCAGCCCTCTTTCTGGATGCCGGGCAGGCCGGCCAGAAACTTGTCGGTGACGTCCTTGCCCAGGCCCTCTTTGCGGAAGACGCTGCCGGGGATGTCCAGCCGCTCGGTTTTTTCCAGCAGCTTGCCGGTGGCATCGAACCAGCGCAGCTCGAAGCTGGCCACGGGTGCATCGTGAATCTTGCCCAGGTTGTGGTCCAGGCGCGTCACCTCCAGCCACTTGGCCTGGGGCGTGACCATGCGCCATGAGGCCAGGTTGTCCAGCGCAGTGCCCCACAGCACGGCCTTCTTGCCACCCGCGTTCATCGCGATATTGCCGCCCACGCAGGACGCCTCGGCCGACGTGGGATCGACCGCAAACACATGGCCGGCGCGCTCTGCCGCATCGGCCACCCGCTGAGTGACCACGCCCGCGCCGGTCCACACCGTGGCCACCTTGCCGGCCACGCCGGGCAGATCGATGAACTCCACCTCGCTCATCTGTTCGAGCTTTTCGGTGTTGATCACCGCGCTCTTCCAGGTGAGTGGCACCGCGCCGCCGGTGTAGCCGGTGCCGCCGCCGCGCGGGATGATGGTCAGGCCCAGCAGGGCGCAGCCGGCCACCAGCGCGGCCATTTCGGCCTCGGTGTCCGGGGTGAGCACGACGAAGGGCAACTCGACCCGCCAGTCGGTGGCGTCGGTCACATGCGACACCCGCGACAGGCCGTCGAACTTGACGTTGTCCCGCGCGGTGACCCGGCCCAGCACCCGGCGCGTGCGCTGGCGCAGGCCGGCCACGGTATTGAAGTGGCCGGCAAATCGCTCCACGACGCTGCGCGCCAGCGCCAGCAGCTCACCCACATGGCCGTCGCGCAACGCATCCACGGCCGGGGTGCGGCGCAGCGCCACCTCGGAAAGGCGGTGGTCCAGCGCGGCGATCAGCAATTGCCGGCGCCGCGGGTTGTCCAGCAGGTCGTCTTCGAGGTAGGGGTTGCGCTGCACCACCCAGATATCGCCCAGCACCTCGTAGAGCATGCGGGCCGAGCGGCCGGTGCGGCGCTCGTCACGCAGCAGACCGAGCAAGTCCCAGCCACGCTCGCCCAGCAGGCGGCGCACGATCTCGCGGTCCGAGAACGAGGTGTAGTTGTAGGGGATCTCGCGCAGGCGCGGCGCGTCGCTGTCGGGGCTGGGGGCGGTGCCCGGGCGGGCAGCAAGGTCTGGCGGTGCGTTCATGGTGCGGCGGGCGCCGGAGGTGTCGGGTGGGGGGCAGCGTGACCGCGAACAGGCACCTGGAAACTGATTTTATCGCGGTGCAGCAATCTCATTGCTGACCGTATCCCCGGCCACGCCACCGGGCGCCAGGCCGGGCCCCCGCTTGGGCCGGGTGTCCGGGCCTGCGCGGGTATGTCAGAAACCGAAGTGTCATCCGGCCCCGGCATACTGCGCCGCTTGATGATCGTTTCACCTTGGAGAGTTGCATGCAATCAGCGCCTTTCATCGCCGCACTGACCACCCTGGCGACCCTGGGTTCAGCCCTGGCCCTGCCGGCACAAGCCCAGATCGAAATCCAGTGGTGGCACTCGATGAATGCCGTCAATGGCGAATGGGTGAACGACCTGGCCAAGGAGTTCAACGCCAGCCAGAAAGACTACAAGGTGATGCCCACCTTCAAGGGCAATTACGACGAGTCGATGACCGCGGCCATCGCCGCCTTCCGGGCCGGCAACGGCCCGCATGTGCTGCAGGTGTTTGAGGTGGGCACCGCCACCATGATGGCCAGCAAGGGCGCCATCGTGCCGGTGGCCCAGATGATGAAGGACGCCGGGCAGAAGTTCGACCCCAGCCTCTACATCCCGGCGGTGGCCAGCTACTACACCGCGCCCAACGGGCAGATGCTGAGCTTCCCCTTCAACAGCTCCACGACGGTGTTCTACATCAACAAGGACGCCTTCAAGGCCGCCGGGCTGGACAGCAGCAAACCGCCCACCACCTGGCCCGAGGTGGCGCTGGCCTCGGCCAAGCTCAAGGCCAGCGGCCACAAATGCCCGTTCACCACCGCCTGGCAGGGCTGGACCCAGTTGGAGAGCTTCTCGTCCTGGCACAACGTGGAGCTGGCCACCAAGCGCAACGGCCTGGCCGGGCTGGACGCCCGCCTGGTGGCCAACTCGGCGCTGCATGTGCGCCACATCGAGAACCTGGCCAATATGGCCAAGCAGGGCCTGTTCGTCTACAAAGGCCGGGCGTCGGTGCCCGAGGCCAGTTTCATCTCGGGTGAGTGCGCCATGATCACCACCTCGTCGGGCTTTTACGGCAATGTGAAGAAGAACGCCAAGTTCGGCTTTGACGTGGCCACCCTGCCCTACTACCCCGATGTGCCGGGGGCGCCGCAGAACACCGTGATCGGCGGCGCCAGCCTGTGGGTGCTGTCGGGCAAGAGGGCCGAGGACTACAAGGGCGTGGCCAAGTTCTTCCAGTTTTTGTCCACCCCCGAGGTGCAGTCGGCCAGCCACAAGCGCACCGGCTACCTGCCGATCACCACGGCGGCCTTCCAGTTGACTGAGAAATCGGGTTTCTACAAAGAGAACCCGGGCACCGATGTGGCCGTCAACCAGATGGTGCGCAAGACCACCGACAAGTCGCGCGGCATCCGGCTGGGCAACTACGTGCAGATCCGCACCATCGAGGACGAAGAGCTGGAGCAGGTGTGGTCCGGCAAGAAGACCCCCAAAGAGGCGCTGGACGCGGTGGTCAAGCGCGGCAATGAGCTGCTGGAGCGCTTCGAGAAGGCCAACAAGGGCTGACGGCAAGCCGCCGCTGAGCCATGGCCGCTGAAAAACGCGTCGTCTTCCGCTCGGCCTGGCTGCCCTGGCTGCTGCTGGCGCCGCAGGCGGTGGTGATCAGCGTCTTCTTTTTCTGGCCGGCGGGCCAGGCGCTGCTGCAGTCGCTGCAGCAAAGCGACGCCTTCGGCACCTCGGTGCAATGGGTGGGGCTGGAGAACTTTCGCAACCTCTGGAACGACGAGACCTACCTGGCGTCGTTCCAGACCACCGCGCTGTTCTCGGTGCTGGTGGCCGGGCTGGGCCTGGCCCTGGCGCTGCTGCTGGCGGTGTTTGCCGACCGGGTGGTGCGCGGCGCCACTTTCTACCGCACGCTGCTGATCTGGCCCTATGCAGTGGCGCCGGCGGTGGCCGGGGTGCTGTGGATGTTCATGTTTGCGCCCAGCATTGGCATCGTCACCTTTGTGCTGCAGCAACTGGGCCTGGAGTGGAACCATTTGCTCAACAGCCGGCATGCGATGGCGCTGATCGTGATGGCCGCCGTGTGGAAGCAGTTGTCCTACAACTTCCTGTTCTTCCTGGCCGGCTTGCAGGCCATCCCCAAATCGCTGATCGAGGCCGCGGCCATCGATGGCGCCCGGCCGTGGCGGCGCTTCTGGACGATCCAGTTCCCACTGCTGTCACCGACCGCGTTTTTCTTGCTGGTGATCAATGTGGTGTATGCCTTCTTCGACACCTTTGCCATCGTCGACGCCGCCACCAAGGGCGGGCCGGGCACCGACACCGCGATCCTGGTCTACAAGCTGTACTACGACGGTTTCAAGGCCCTCGACCTGGGCGGCTCGGCCGCGCAGTCGGTGGTGCTGATGGTGATCGTGGTGCTGCTCACGGTGGTGCAGTTCCGCTTTGTCGAGAAGAAAGTGACGTACTGAGCCATGGTCGAGCGCCGCCCCTGGCTGCAACTGCTGTCACACCTGGTGCTGATCGTCGGCGTGCTGATCGTGGCCCTGCCGGTCTACATCACCTTCGTGGCCAGCACCCGCACCACCGACGAGATCATCCACACGCCGATGCCCATGCTGCCGGGCAGCCACATGGCCGAGAACTACCGCGCCGCCTGGGACGGCGGCAGCGAGGGCACCAATACCAAGTCGGCCGCCGGCCGCATGATGATGATCAGCCTGGTGATGGCGCTGGGCATCGCCATCGGCAAGATCGTGATCTCGCTGCTGTCGGCGTTTGCGCTGGTGTACTTCCGCTTCCCGTTCCGGATGCTGTTCTTCTGGGCGGTGTTCGTCACCTTGATGCTGCCGGTGGAGGTGCGCATCTCGCCCACCTACAAGGTGGTCTCGGATCTGGGCATGCTCAACAGTTACGCCGGCCTGACCATCCCGCTGATCGCATCAGCCACCGCCACCTTCTTGTTCCGGCAGTTCTTCCTGACCGTGCCGGACGAGTTGACCGAGGCCGCCCGCATCGATGGCGCCGGGCCGCTGCGCTTCTTCAAGGACGTGCTGTTGCCGCTGTCGACCACCAGCATCGCCGCGCTGTTCGTGATCCAGTTCATCTACGGCTGGAACCAGTACCTGTGGCCGCTGCTGGTGAGCACCGATGAGTCGATGTACCCGATCGTGATCGGCATCAAACGCATGATCACCGGCGGCGAGACCCAGACCGAGTGGTCGGTGATCATGGCCACCGCGATGCTGGCGATGCTGCCGCCCGCGCTGGTGGTGATGCTGATGCAGCGCTGGTTTGTCAAGGGCCTGGTCGACACCGAGAAATAAGGGAGCACCAAGCAGCCATGGGCGCGATCGCCATCCACAACATCGTCAAGCGCTACGGCCGCGGCGCCAAGGCCAACCAGGTCATCCACGGGGTGTCGGCCGACATCGCCGACGGCGAGTTCATCGTCATCGTCGGGCCGTCGGGCTGCGGCAAGAGCACGCTGCTGCGCATGGTGGCGGGGCTGGAGGAGATCACCGAGGGCCAGATCAGCATCGCCGGCCGGGTGGTCAACGATGTCGAGCCGTCGGAGCGCGACATCGCGATGGTGTTCCAGAACTACGCCCTCTACCCGCACATGAGCGTCTACGAGAACATGGCCTATGGCCTGAAGATCGCCCGCGTGCCCAAGGCCGAGATCGACGAGCGGGTCAACAAGGCGGCCAAGATTCTGGAGCTGGGCCCCTTCTTGCAGCGCATGCCGCGGCAACTCTCAGGCGGCCAGCGCCAGCGGGTGGCGATGGGCCGCGCCATCGTGCGCCAGCCGGCTGCCTTCCTGTTCGACGAGCCGCTGTCCAACCTGGACGCCAAGCTGCGCGCCCAGACCCGCCTGGAGATCCAGAAGCTGCACCGCGAGCTGGGCGTGACCTCGCTGTTTGTCACCCATGACCAGGTCGAGGCGATGACGCTGGCCCAGCGCATGATCGTGATGAACGCCGGCCGGGTGGAGCAGATTGGCACGCCCGAGCAGGTCTACGGCAAACCCGCCAGCAGCTTTGTGGCCAGCTTCATCGGCTCGCCGCCGATGAACCTGCTGGTGGGCCAGGCCGACGGCAGCCGTTTCTCGGTGGCTGGCCAGGCGCTGGTGCTGCCGGCTGCCGCACCGCGCAGCGGCGCCCTGCAACTGGGCCTGCGCCCCGAGCATGCGCTGATCGCTGATGCCGGTAGCTGGCCGCTGGTGGTGGAGACCATCGAGATGCTGGGCGCCGAGCGCCTGATCCACGGCCGGTTTGGTGGCAGCCCGGGCGGCAGCCTGTTCACCGTGCGGCTGGACGCCACCCTCACGCCGCCGCGCGTCGGCGAGACCGTCTACCTGGCCGCCAGCCCGGCACACCTGCACTGGTTCGACGCCCAGACCGGGCTGCGGGTGGGCGATTGACCACCGCCGCCGCCTGGCCCTATGCGCGCTGGGTGGCGCACCGGGGTGCCGGCAAGCTGGCGCCCGAGAACACCCTGGCCGCGTTCCGCTTGGGCGCCGCGCACGGCTTTCGGGCCTTTGAGTGCGACGTCAAGTTATCAGTCGATGGCCTGCCCTTTTTGTTGCACGACGCCACGCTGGAGCGCACCACCAGCGGCAGCGGCGATGCCGGCCAGCAACCCTGGTCGGCTTTGTCGCAGCTCGATGCCGGTGGCTGGCACAGCCGCGCCTACGCAGGCGAGCCGCTGCCCACCTTGGCCGCCGTCGCCGCTTTCATGGTCCACAACGGCTTGCAGCTCAACATCGAGATCAAGCCCACCCCCGGGCAAGAACTGCGCACCGGCCAGGGGGTGGCCGAGCACGCCGCCCGCCTGTGGGCGGGCCAGGCGGTGCCGCCACTGCTGAGCTCGTTCAAGCCCGAGGCGCTGCAGGGCGCCAAAGAGGCCGCAGCCCATCTGCCGCGCGCCCTGTTGCTCGACAGCCTGTGGCCGGGCTGGCAAGACAGCGCGGCCGCACTCGGCTGCGTGGCCATCGTCACCCACCATCCGCTGATGGATGCGGGCCTGCTGGCGCAGTTGCGGGCCCGGCAGTGGCGGGCCCTGGTCTACACCGTCAACGACCCCGCCGACGCCCAGCGCTTGTTGGCACTCGGCATTGACGGCCTGATCACCGACGCGGTGGACCGCTTCTCACCGGCCTGAATCGGGCCGCACTTGCGCAGCGGCGGCCAGCGCGTCCGACGCCGGGCTGGGCAGGCGGCGCAAATCACGGATCAGGGCGATCCGCCAGGCAGTGGCCGCCAGCAGCAGCGCCAGCAGGCCGGCCACCCCCAGCGCCACCGACAAGCCGGCATGCTGGGCGATCCAGCCGCCCATCAAGGCACCCGGGCCGGCCGGCAGCAGGATCAACCAGCGCATGGTGGTGGTCATGCGGCCCAGCAAGGGCGCCGGCGTGACGGCCTGGCGCAGGGCCAGGAAATTGATGAACACCAGCACGCTGCCCACGCCGGTGAGCACCAGCATGCTGGCAAACGCCGCCACGCCCAAGGGGCCGGTCGGCGCCAGCGCCGGCAGCACCCAGCCCAGGCCACAAGCGGCAAAGCCGATCACGATGGCCCGGCCCGGGCCAAATCGCTCGCTCAGCCGGTGCCCCATCACGCTGGCCCACACGGTGCCCAGGCCCAGGCCGGCGTAGCACAGGCCGATGGCCTGCTCGCTCAAGCCCAGGCCCCGGCTGGCATGCAGAATTTGCACCCCCTGCACGGCGTAGTTGCAGACCTGCCAGCCACCCACCAAGGTGGCCAGCACCACCAGCAGCGGGGTGCCGCGCACAAAGCGCAGGCCGGTGCCCAGGTCGCGGCCGAAATGGGCCTCCCGCACCACCGGTGCCGGCTCGACCACCGGCAGGCCGCGCAGGATCGCGGCCGAGAACACCAGCATCAGCGCATCCACTAGCAAGGCCAGCGGCGCGCCCGCCAGGCGGATCAACAGGCCGGCGGCGCCGGGGCCGGCCACCTCGGCGCCCGACCCCGCCAGCGCATTCTTGGCATGGGCCTCGACCAGCCGGTCGCGGTCCACCACCTGGGTCAGCACGATCTGCGCGGCGCTGCCGGCCACGGTGGACACGCAGCCGATCACAAAGCCCACCCCGTACAACCAGCCCATGCCCAGCCAGCCCAGGTGATGGGCCAAGGGCACCGTGGCCACCGCCAGCGCGATGGCCCATTCACCCGCCACATACACCGGCAATTTGCGCACCCGGTCCAGCCAGACGCCCGAGGGC
>JANLZT010000482.1:0-1581 GCA_031366465.1 Betaproteobacteria bacterium
TTGCCGCAGGCCGGCGCGCAGGATGGCGGTGAGGCGGGCGATCCGCAGGGCGATGCGCTGCAGGCCCTGCGGCCCGTGGTAGACGGCGTACATGCTGGCCATCACCGCCAGCAGCACCTGGGCGGTGCAGATATTGCTGGTGGCTTTTTCGCGGCGGATGTGCTGCTCGCGGGTCTGCAGCGCCAGCCGGTAGGCGGGCTGGCCATGGCTGTCCACGCTGACCCCCACCAGCCGGCCCGGCAGGGCGCGCTTGTAGTCGTCGCGGCAGGCCATGAAGGCGGCATGCGGGCCGCCATTGGCCATCGGCACGCCAAAACGCTGCGACGAGCCGACGACGATGTCAGCCCCCATCTCACCGGGTGGCTTGATCAGCGTGAGGGCCAGCAGGTCGGTGGCGACGATGAAAGCGGCCTGGCGCGCATGCACGGTGTCGGCGTCGGCCTGCCAATCTTGCAGCCAGCCGCTGCTGGCGGGGTATTGCACCAGCGCGGCAAAGTAATCGTCAGCCGCCAGCGCGGCATCCCACTCGGCAGCCGAATTGGCCAGCCGCAACTGCAGGCCCAGCGGCGCGGCGCGGGTGGCCAGCACCTCCAGGGTCTGCGGGTGGGTGTCGCCCGAGACCACCATCACCGTGCCCTTGGCGCGCACGCTGCGTTTGGCGAGTGTCATTGCCTCGGCGGCGGCGGTGGCCTCGTCCAGCATCGAGGCATTGGCAATGGCCATGCCGGTGAGATCGCAGACCAGGGTCTGGAAGTTGACCAGCGCCTCCATCCGGCCCTGCGATATCTCGGCCTGGTAGGGCGTGTAGGCGGTGTACCAGGCCGGGTTCTCCAGGATGTTGCGCTGGATCACGCCGGGGGTGTGGGTGCCGTAGTAGCCCTGGCCGATAAAGCTGTTCAAGACCTGGTTCCGGGCCGCGACGCTGCGCAACTCGGCCAGCGCCTGGGCCTCGGACAGCGGCGCGGGCAGGTCCATGGGCTTGGCCCGGGCGATGTTGGGCGGCACCACCGCGTCGATCAGCGCGCGCCGCGTGAAACCGGGCTGCTTGGGTGCGATCACTGCCAGCATGCGGGCCTGGTCGGCATCGTCGGGGCCGATGTGGCGGGCCGGGAAGCCGGCGATGTCTTCCAGATCGGCCAGAGGGCGGTGAGCGGGCGGGTGGTCGGACATCAGCATGGCGGTGGCGGTTGCAGTGGCGGCGTCGGGCGGGGGCGGCGAGGGCAGGCGAGGGGGGCGGGCAGGCCAGCGGCGCCCGCCAGCGGTCAAAGGCTCTTGAGCAGCGCGTCGTAGCCGGGCGGGTCCATCAGTTGGTCAAACTGCGCCATGTCGCTGATCCTCACCTTGAAGAACCAGCCGCTGCCCATCGGGTCGGTGTTGGCCAGCGCCGGGTTGTCGCGCAGCGCCTGGTTGACCTCGACCACCTCGCCGCTGACCGGCATGAACAGATCGGCCGCCGCCTTGACCGACTCGACCACCCCGGCCACCTCGCCCTGGGCAAAGCTGCGGCCCACTTCGGGCAGATCGACATAGACCACGTCGCCCAGCGCATCCTGCGCATGCAGCGTGATGCCGACGACAGCG
>JANLZT010000496.1:0-4020 GCA_031366465.1 Betaproteobacteria bacterium
TGGTACGCGGCCGAGCGCTTCCTGGTGGATGACGCCGCGCTGGCCGCCGCCCGCATCGCGCTGCTGGCCGCCACCCGGCAGGTGCTGCGCAATGCGCTGGCGATGCTGGGGGTGAGCGCGCCCGAGGCCATGCAGCGTGAACCGGCGCCCGACCTTGCCCCGTCCGGCCTGGCCACGCTGGACGAGGCCGCCCCATGATCGCCCAACGCGGCCGTTTCGTGACCGGCCTGGTGGTCGGCCTGCTGGCCGGCCTGACGGTGGCGCTGGCGGTGGCGCTCTACATCACCAAGGCGCCGGTGCCGTTTGTCAACAAGGTGCCCCAGCGCGGCGCCGAGCAAGACGCGGTCGAGGCCGAGCGCAACAAGCACTGGGACCCGAACGCGCCGCTGGCCGGCAAATCGCCCGCCAAGGCTGCCGCTGGCACGGCCACCGCTGGCGTGGCGCCGGCCGATGCGGCGTCGGCCGCCGCCTCCCCGGCGGCGCCCATGGCTGGCACTGCCGGGTTGCCGCCCCAGCCGGCGACGGCAGCTTTGCCGCCGCCCGCAGCGGTGGCAGGCCGCAACCCGACGGCCACCGACCCGGCCGGCGCCACGCCGGCCAGCCCGGGCGCGTCGGCGGCGCGGTCGGGCCGCGACCCGGCCGCGATCCTGGCCGGCCAGGCCGGCTCGGCCACTGTCAAGCCAGGCCCCGGCGCGGCTGGCGCAGCGCCCGGCCCGGTGTTTTTTGTGCAAGCCGGCGCCTACGCCCGCACCGACGACGCCGAACAGCAGCGGGCCCGCCTGGCCTTGATGGGCCTGACTGCCCGCATCACCGAGCGCGAGCAGTCCGGCCGCACCGTGTACCGGGTGCGGCTGGGGCCGTTCGAAGGCCGCGACGAGGCCGAGGACCAGCAAGGCAAGCTATCAGCCGCCGGCATCGATGCCAACCTGGTGCGGGTCGAGCGTTGACCGCCAAGCCCGCCAGCCCACCGGCCTCAAGGCTTGAACCTGGGTGCACCGACACCCGCCATCCCGCGTTGAATGGACTTGCCCGCCCAACCCCTGCCCAAGAGAGCCCCGAATGAACCGTCGTGAATTTGCAGCCGGCAGCGCCGGCCTGATGCTGGCCAGCGCCGTTGCACCCCTGTGGGCCCAGGCCGGGCCGGTCGAGGGCAAGGATTTCCAGCGCGTGGCCACGCCGGTGGCGGTGCCGCCCGGCAAGGTCGAGGTGGTGGAATTCTTCGGCTACTGGTGCCCGCATTGCAATGCCTTTGAGCCCGCGCTCGATGCCTGGGCCCGCAAGCTGCCGGCTGCGCAGGTCAGCTTCCGCCGGGTGCCGGTGGCTTTCAACGCCGCCCAAGAGCCGCTGCAGCGCCTGTACTTCGCGCTGGAAGCGCTGGACCTGGTCGAGGGCCTGCACCGCAAGGTCTTCAACGCCTTGCATGTGGCGCACCAGCGGCTGGACAAGGACAGCGATATCAGCACCTGGCTGCAGGCCAACGCCGCCAACGCCGCCGATACCGCCAAGGTGATGGACACCATGAAGGGCTTCTCGGTCGCCACCAAGATGCGCCAGGCGCGCCAGTTGGCTGAAGGCTACAAGATCGACGGCGTGCCCACCCTCGGCATCCAGGGCCGCTACATGACCTCGCCATCGATCGCCGGCACGCCCGAGCGGGCGCTGGCGGTGGCCGACCAGTTGATCGCCCAATCGCGCACCAAGGCTTGATGCACACCAAGGCTTGATGCACACCAAGGCCTGATGCGCAGCCAGGCCTGATCGCCGCAGCGCCTGGCCGGGCCAGCCAGCCGCCGCGTGGCCAGGGCCGGATCGGCAGTCCACAGGCAGCGCATCTTTGCGACAGATTGCCGACTTTGCTGCGGCACGGCGAAGGCCTGCGACTAGAATGGTCTGCAAGTTCTGTGCCGACCTATGCCCACACTGCCCATCCCCCTTGATCGCCGCCCTGGCCGTGCCGCCGGCATGGCCTGTTGCCGGGTCCTGGGTCTGGGCCTGCTGATCGCCGGCCTGCCGGCCCTGGCTGAAAAAGCCGACCGCAGCAAGCCGATGACGCTGGAATCCGACCAGCCCTGCATCGTCAACCTGCAGAAACAGACCAGCGCCTGCAGCGGCAATGTGACGATCAGCCAGGGCACGCTGCAGCTCCGGGCCGACCGCCTGGAACTGCGGGAAACCCCGGACGGCCACCAACTGGCGCAGGCCCTGGGCGGCGCCGGCAAGCCGGCCAGCTATCGGCAGAAGCGCGACGGCCTGGACGAGATGATCGAGGGCCAGGCCCAGCGCATTGCCTACGACGGCAAGGCCGGCACCGTGCACTTTGAAGGCCAGGCCCAGGTGCGCCGGCTGCAGGGCGGGGTGCTGGCCGACGAGATCAGCGGCGCGCTGATCGTCTGGGACAGCCTGTCCGAAACCTTCAGCGTGCGCGGCGGCGCGGCCAACGCCAGCAACCCGGGCGGCCGGGTGCGGGCGGTGATCGCGCCGCGCATTCCCGTCGAGCCCAGCACGCCTGCTCCCAACCCGGCCAGCCCGGCGGCGTCGGCCTTGCGCCCCTCCGCCACGCTGGGAGACCGGCGTTGAGCCTGCTGCAAGCGGGCGCGGCCACCGCCAGCACCCCGCCCACGCCCGCCGCCGCTGCGCCAGCGCGCAGCCGGCTGGACGTGACCGGCCTGCAAAAGCGCTATGGCTCGCGCCAGGTCATCAAGGACGTGCACCTGGCGGTGGACGGCGGTGAGGTGGTGGGCCTGCTGGGCCCCAACGGCGCCGGCAAGACCACCTGCTTCTACATGGTGGTGGGCCTGGTGCGGGCCGACGCCGGCAGCATCCGCATCGACGGCGTGGCGGTGCAGAACAAGCCCATCCACCAGCGCGCCCGCATGGGGCTGAGCTATTTGCCGCAGGAGGCCTCGATCTTCCGCAAGCTCACCGTCGAGGAGAACATCCGGGCGGTGCTGGAGTTGCAGATCGGCGCCAACGGCCGTGGCCTGGCCAGTGCCGTGATCGACCGCCAGCTTGAGCAATTGCTGGCCGACCTGTCGATCGCCAAGCTGCGCGACAGCCCGGCGCCGGCCTTGTCGGGCGGCGAGCGGCGCCGGGTCGAGATCGCCCGCGCGCTGGCCACCCAGCCGCGCTTCATCCTGCTGGACGAGCCGTTTGCCGGCGTCGACCCGATCGCGGTGCTGGAGATCCAACGCATCATCGGCTTCCTCAAGGGCCGCGGCATCGGCGTGCTGATCACCGACCACAACGTGCGCGAGATGCTGGGCATCTGCGACCGCGCCTACATCATCAGCGAGGGCCGGGTGCTGGCCGAAGGCACGCCGGCCCAGATCATCGAGAACGCCGACGTGCGCCGGGTCTACCTGGGAGAGCATTTCCGCATGTGAGCGGGCTTGCGCACACACCGATGAAACCCAGCCTGCAAGTACGCCTGTCGCAACACCTGGCGCTGACGCCCCAGTTGCAGCAGTCGATCCGCCTGTTGCAGTTGTCCACGCTGGAGCTGCACCAGGAAATCGAGCAGATGCTCGAACAAAACCCCTTTCTCGACACCGACGACGACCATGCGCCGATGGAGTTCGGCCTGGAGCGGGTGGCAGCAGCGCCCGACAGCAGCGCCGAGCGCGAGAAGAGCAAGCTGTCCGAGCGCGAGGACAGCGGCGACGGCAATTCAAGCGCCGACGAGCCGGCCGGTATGGACAGCGCCGAGTTCGGCACCACCGCCCGCGACGACTGGGAGAACGGCACCGAGCGCGACGATTTCGACGGCATCCGCGAGCTGCCGTCCAACCTAGCCGCTGGCGCCAATGGCAGTGGCGACGATGAGCGCGAGCCCGCCGACGGCGGCGACACCGGGCCGACCCTGCAAGACCATCTGCGCCAGCAATTGCTGGGCATGCGCCTGTCGCCCGAGGACCGGGCGGCGGTGATGGTGCTGATCGAATCGCTGGACGACGACGGCTATCTGGCCGACTCGCTGGACGAGATCGCCGAGCGGCTGGCCTTCGCAATGGGTCTGGATGG
>JANLZT010000506.1:0-3451 GCA_031366465.1 Betaproteobacteria bacterium
CCGCATCGCCCGCATGGCGGGTGCGGTGCTGGTGTTCGAGGTGCACGATCTGTGGCCGCTGTCACCCATCGAGCTGTCGGGCATGTCGCCCGGCCACCCCTTCATCCGGCTGTGCCAGGCCGCCGAGCATGCCGCCTACCGTGATGCCGACGTGGTGGTCTCGATGCTGCCCAAGGTGCAGGGCCACATGGCCGAGCGTGGGCTGGACCTGGCCCGGCTGCACATCGTGCCCAATGGCATCACGCCCGACGAGTGGCCCGACGAATGGCCCGACGAATGGCCCGAAGGTGGCGCTGGCGTGGGCGCGGATCCGGGCCGCCCCTGCGCGAGGACGTGCTGGCCGTCATCCGCGCCCATCACGCCGCCGGCCGCACGGTGGTGGGCTATGCCGGATCGATGGGTCTGCCCAATGCGCTGGACGTGCTGCTGGATGCGGCCGGGCTGCTGCGCGACAGCGCAATCGCCATCGTGATGGTGGGCGACGGCCATGAGCGTGCACGCCTGGCCCAGCGCATCCTGGACGAGCGCTTGGCCCAGGTCAGCCTGTTGCCACCCATCCCCAAGGCCCAGATCCCGGCGCTGCTGGCACAGCTCGACATCGCCTACATCGGCTGGCAGCGGGTGCCGATCTACCGCTTTGGCATCGCGCCCAACAAGCTGATGGACTACATGATGGCGGCGCTGCCGGTGCTGCACAGCGTGGCTGCCGGCAACGACCCGGTGGCCGAAAGCGGCTGCGGCCTGACGGTCGAGCCCGAATCGCCGGCTGCGGTGGCCGCTGGCCTGCGCCGGCTGGCCGCGCTGTCGGCTGCAGAGCGGCAGGCCATGGGCGCACGCGGGCGCGCCTTTGTGCTGGCCCACCACAGCTACCCGGTGCTGGCGCAGCGCTTCTTGGCGGCGGTGACGCGGTGAGCGATCCGCCCGTGAAGGACGAAACCCAGGCTGTGGCCGAGCGCTATGCCCGGCGCAGCGCCATTGACCGCTATAGCTGGCTGCAGCCCGATGTCTGGATGACGCTGCAAGAGCGCCAGCGCGCGATGCTGCGGCTGTTCAATCGCCTGGGCCTCACCGACCTGCCAGCCCTGCGGGTGCTGGAGGTGGGGTGTGGCGCCGGCGGCAACCTGCTGGAGCTGCTGCGCCTGGGCTTCGCGCCCGAACACCTGGCCGGGGCCGAGCTGCTGCCCGAGCGGCTGGCCTTTGCCCGCCATGTCCTGCCGCCAGCGGTGACGCTGTGGCCGGGCGACGCCAGCGCACTCGACATCGCCGACGCCAGCCGCGACATCGTGCTGCAGTCCACCGTGTTTTCGTCCTTGCTCGACACCGCCTTCCAGCAGCGGCTGGCCGCTGCGATGTGGCGTTGGGTGGCGCCGGGCGGTGGCGTGCTGTGGTACGACTTCAGCGTCAACAACCCGCGCAACCCGGACGTGCGCGGCGTGCCGCTGGCGCGGGTGCGGGCCTTGTTCCCGCAGGCGCAGGTCAGTGCCCAGCGCATCACGCTGGCGCCACCGATTGCCCGCCTGGCCTGCAGTGTGCACACTGGCCTGTACCCGCTGCTCAATGCGCTGCCGCTGCTGCGCACCCACCAATTGGTGTGGCTGGGCAAGCCGGGCCCGCGCTGACGGCGCCCGGCCGGATTCAGCCCCTCACGCAGCCGGATCCATGCCGTCAAAGATCTGCGCCATCGGCACGCTGCAGGCGATGCTGGCGCATGCCATGGCCTCGTCCTGGCTCATGTCGTACAGCACCCATTGATCGGCGGCATTGCGGCGAAAGCCTTCGACACGCCGGGTTTCGGGGTCGATCAGGATGTATTCCTGCAGCGACGCCAGCCGGCGGTAGAGCGCGAACTTCTGGCTGCGGTTGTAGGCCTGGGTGCTGGGGGACAGCACTTCGATCACCAGGGTGGGTGATCTGAAGATCATTTCGGTGGACAGGTCTGCCTTGTCGCAGGTGACGAAGACATCGGGGTAGAGGATGGTGTCGTCGCCGATCTGCACCTTCATCGATTCAGAGAACACTTGGCAAGGCGAGCCGTCCAACTGGTTGCCAAGCCGGCGCACGAGGTTGGAGATCACGCGCCCGTGCCTGCGCCTCCCACCCACCATCGCGAACACCTCACCCCGATGGAATTCGTTGCGCTCGGGCTGCTGGTCTTCCCAGGCCAGGTACTCGTCCAAGGTGAACTTCTGCGCTGGCAATGCCGATGCCATGATGGAACCTCCGTTGCCAGATTGTGAACCAGACCTCCCGGCCCCTGCGCAGCCAGCCCGGCGCAGCGCAGCCTCCGTGTGCTGTCGTTGCGATGAAGCCCCCGCATGCAGCAGCTTTGTACAATTTCAAAATCGAAACTTGAATCTGTACAGACATGCCATCAATGGCGGTCAACCCAATTCTCGACACTGAGGCCAGGATAGGCTGAAAAGTCGGCTTCGTTGTTGGTCACCAGCACGACATTCAGTGCGGTGGCATGGGCCGCAATGAGCTTGTCCAAGGCATCGCGCTTGCGCTCGCGGGTGGCAAATCTGGCCAGTCCATAGGCTCTGGCGGCATTGGCCTCGAATGGCACAACGGGCACGTCGTCCAGAAAACTGCTCAGCGCGGAGCGATTCGAAAGCTCGGCATCGCCCGAGCAAACCACCCCGTACTCCAACTCGGCCAGCGTGATCGATGAAATCACCACATCGCCCACAAAGCACCGTGCAAACCGCTCCGCCACCAGGGTGGGCTGGTTCTTCATCAGGTAGATGCAGATGTTGGTGTCGAGCATGTATTTCGGTTTCATAGGGCTGCGCGCTCGCCCTCTTCATTGCCGGGCCGCTCGTCGGCCCCAAAGCCTGGCGAAAACTTTGCGAGCTTGGCCATGACATCACCCAGGCGCCGCTGCGCCGGCCGTATGCGCAATTCATCGCCTTGGCGCTCAATGATCAAGTCGATATCCCAAGCGCTGTAAGCCAGTTCGGCAGGGATGCGCACGGCTTGGGAGTTGCCGTTCTTGAAAATCTTGGTGGTGGCCATAGGAGAAGTGCTGAGTGTGTACATGTACATCCTAAGCTGGCGCCAACGGTTTGTAAACAGCGCCCGGCACCGGTGCAGCCGGCCCGGCACCGTAAAATCGACCACTCATTGAGCCATCGACCGCCGCGCGCGCCTGCATGAATCCCGATCCGCTGCTCTTTTTGCCCTTCGCCCTGCCCGAGATCGGCGAAGACGACATCGCCGAGGTGGTGGACACGCTGCGCAGTGGCTGGATCACCACCGGCCCCAAGGCCAAGCGCTTCGAGGCTGATTTCAAGGCCTGGCTGGGGGATGCCGGCGACAACATCGACGGCCTGCACTGCATTGCCGTCAACTCGGCCACCGCCGGACTGCACCTGGCGCTGGAGGCCATCGGCATCGGCCCGGGCGACGAGGTCATCACCACCACCCACACCTTCACCGCCACCGCCGAGGT
>JANLZT010000522.1:0-1747 GCA_031366465.1 Betaproteobacteria bacterium
GACCGCCACGCCGATCCCGCGCACCCTGGGCATGGCGCTCGAAGGCCTGCGCGACTTGAGCGTGATCGCCACCGCGCCGCAGCGCCGCCTGGCGATCAAGACCTTTGTGCGCAACGAGGGCAACAGCGTGATCCGCGAGGCGGTGCTGCGCGAGTTGAAGCGCGGCGGCCAGATCTACTTTCTGCACAACGACGTGGCCACCATCCAGGCCCGTTTTGATCGGCTGACCGAGCTGGTGCCCGAGGCCCGCATCGCCATCGCCCATGGCCAGATGCCCGAGCGCCAACTGGAATCGGTGATGCGCGACTTCATCGCCCAGCGCCACAACCTGCTGCTGTGCAGCACCATCATCGAGACCGGCATCGATGTGCCGAGTGCCAACACCATCGTCATCAGCCGCGCCGACAAGTTCGGCCTGGCCCAACTGCACCAGTTGCGTGGCCGGGTAGGCCGCAGCCACCACCAGGCCTATGCCTACCTGCTGGTGCCCGACACCGAGACGCTGACCAAGCAGGCCCAGCAGCGGCTGGACGCGATCCAGAGCATGGAAGAACTGGGCTCGGGCTTTTACCTGGCGATGCACGACCTGGAGATCCGCGGTGCCGGCGAGGTGCTGGGCGAGAACCAGAGCGGCAACATAATGGAGGTGGGCTTCCAGCTCTACAACGACATGCTGGCCGAAGCGGTGCGGGCCTTGAAGGCCGGCCAGGAGCCCGACCTGCTGTCACCCACCGGCATCTTTGGCGGCGCCACCGAGATCAATCTGCATGCCCCGGCGCTGCTGCCCACTGCCTATTGCGGCGATGTGCAGGTGCGGCTGAACCTCTACAAACGCCTGGCCAGCGCCGACAAGCCCGAGCAATTGGACATCCTGTTGGAGGAGATGACCGACCGCTTTGGCAAGCTGCCGACCCAGGGCCAGACCTTGTTCGACACCCATCGCCTGCGGGTGCTGGCCAAGCCTTATGGCGTGGCCAAGATCGACGCCAACCCGCGCCAGATGAGCATCACCTTCCGCCCCAACCCGCCCATCGATGCGCTGCGCATCATCGACCTGGTGCAGAAAAACCGCCACGTCAAGCTGGCCGGCAATGACAAGCTGCGCATCGAGCGTGAAGTGGCCGACCCCAAGGACCGGGCGCAGTGTGTGCGGGACATCTTGCGGGCGCTGGGGCCGCCGGTGGTGGGCACTCGGTAGTTCTGATCACCCGTGCCGGCCAGCCCCTGCGCGGGCCGGCGCCAGCCCTTGTCGCACACTCCACTTATGGCCATCCATCCCCAGCTGCCCCGCTCGCCCTACGCCCCCCTGCTGGCCTCGCAGCGCTGGTTTCCGGCGGACGAGGCCTTGCGCGTGGCCAGCTACGAGCGGCTCTTGCCGCCGCTGGTGGCACGCATCCGCACCGAGGTTGAAGCCTGGCGCGCCTCAGGCTATGCGGGCGCGTCAGCCACCTCGCGCAGCTTGCTGCAATGGTGGTTTGGCCAAGACCATGTGCAGCAGCGCGCCGACGGCAGCATCGACCCATTCCGCTGGTACTTTGCCCAACGTGAAGCGGTTGAAACGGTGATCTGGCTGTTCGACGTGCGCCAAGCGCGCGACAAGTTCGATCTGCTGCGCTTCGACGCCTCGGGCGCCGTGTCGGCCGGCATGTTTGCCGAAGACTGGACCCGCTATGTCATCAAGATGGCCACCGGCGCCGGCAAGACCAAGGTGTTGTCGCTGTTGATCGCCTGGTGCTACTTTCACAAG
>JANLZT010000536.1:0-3084 GCA_031366465.1 Betaproteobacteria bacterium
CGTGGCCATCGGTTGCACCGGTGGCCAGCACCGCTCGGTCTATATGGTCGAGCAGCTCGGCCGGCGCTTTGCCGACCATGGCGCCACGGTGGTCCGCCACCGCGAGCTGGGCGCCTTCGATTGAGCGCCAGCAGGGCCCCCCGTGGCTGACCCGGCCGACATTGCCAGCGCCGCCAGTGCCGCCAGTGCCGCCAGCCAGGCCTGGCCCGACCTGCCGCTGTTCCCGCTCCAGACGGTGCTGTTCCCCGGCGGCTTGTTGCAGTTGAAGGTGTTCGAGGCACGCTATCTCGATCTGGTCAGCCATTGCCTGCGCAGCGGCACGGCCTTTGCGGTGGCCACCTTGCGCCAGGGCAGCGAGCTGCGCAGCGACGCCAGCCCCACCCTCCTCGAAGGCACGGCCGTGCTGGCCCATCTGCAGGACGTGGACGCCGAACAGCCCGGCATCCTGCGGATTCGTTGCCAGGGTGGGCGCCGTGTGCTGCTGGGCACGCCGCACCAGCGCGCTGACGGCCTGTGGCTGGCCGATGCCCAGGCCGGCCCCGAGGATGTTGCAAGCAAGGTGCCGCGCGAGCTGGCCCAGGCGGCGCGTGCGCTGGCGCTGGCAATCGATTCACTCGCCGGCCAGCAGCACCATCCCTTTCTGCCGCCCTATCAGCTGGACGATGCCGGCTGGGTGGCCAACCGCTGGTGCGAGATCCTGCCAATCTCGCTGGCTGCCAAATACCGGCTGATGGTGTTGGACGAGCCCGCGCTGCGGCTCAAGCTGGTCGATGAGTTCTTGCGCGGCAAGGGCGTGATCTGAGCCTGGCCTGGCGGGGGCCCGGCACTGGCCCAGACACCAGCGCTGCGGTCAGCGCGGCGGCCCGGCCTCCAGCAAGCGCCGGATCGGCGCTGGCAGGCCCATCGCCAGGGCCTGCGCATGCTGCACCCAGCGGCCCTTGGGCAGGCTGGCCTCCAGGCCCTGGCGCTGGGCCTCAGCCAAGGGTGCTGGCAAGGCCCAGTGGCAGGGCGACAGCGTCCAGTCGAAATGCGTCAGCGCATGCCGCACCACCGGCAGCGCCCGGCCCTGGCCCGGCCAGCCGGCCTGCGCGGCCAGGGCCCACAGGGCGTCGGCGTCGGCAAACTCGGGCAGGGTCCACAGGCCGGCCCACACCCCGGTCTGCGGCCGCTGCACCAGCCAGACCTGGTCCTGGTGGTCCAGCCACAGCAGGGCATGGGCGCGCCGGCTGCGTTTGAGCTTGCGGGTCTTGACCGGGTAGGCCTCTGGCCGGCCCTGGGCCCGCGCCACGCACAAATGCGCCAGCGGGCAGGCCTCGCAATCGGGCTGGCGGGTGCTGCACAGCGAGGCCCCCAGGTCCATCAGGCCCTGGGTGTAGGCCTCGATCTGGCTGGCCGGCAG
The DNA here is from genome assembly GCA_031366465.1 of Betaproteobacteria bacterium. Lineage (GTDB taxonomy): Bacteria > Pseudomonadota > Gammaproteobacteria > Burkholderiales > Burkholderiaceae_C > Pseudaquabacterium. The sequence continues at coordinate 1,400 of JANLZT010000536.1, forward strand.
CAAGGCCTCGGCCTGGCGCCACAGCGCTTTTTCGTGGCGCGATTCGGCCAGGTCGCCGGCAAATCCCAGCGCGCGGGTCAGCACCCGCTTGACGTTGCCGTCCAGGATCGCGCAGCGCTCACCAAAGCAGAAGGCCGCTATCGCCGCTGCGGTGGACCGGCCGATGCCCGGCAGCAGCGCCAGGGCTGTGCTGTGGGCCGGGAACCGGCCGCCATGCTGTTGCACCACGGCCTGGGCGCAGCGGTGCAGGTTGCGGGCCCGGCTGTAGTAGCCCAGGCCGCTCCACAGCGCCAGCACCTCGTCCTGGTGGGCGGCGGCGAGTGCGGCCACATCCGGAAAACGCTGCAAAAATCGCTGGAAGTAGCCCAGCACCGTGGCCACCTGGGTCTGCTGCAACATGATCTCGGACAGCCACACCCGGTAGGGGTCACGGCTGCCCACCCAGGGCAGGGCATGGCGGCCATGCCGGCGTTGCCAGGCAATCAGCGGGCTGGCAAGGTCGGGGGCTGCTGGCGCGGCGCCCGGCGCCGTCATGCCACCACGCGCACCGACGCCGGCTGCAGCGGGGAGGGCACCAGTTGCAGGTGCGGGCTGCGTGCGGGGCTGTCGGCGCTGGGCGGGCTGGCTGCCAGGCGGCGCAATTTGTCGACCTCGGCATCGATGCGCGCGGCAAGCTGGGCCAGATGGGTCTGCTGGGCCTGCAGCGCCAGGATGCTGGCCTCCAGGCCGCCCTCGGCCGCGCGGATGCGCTGGTGGGCGTCGCGCCGCTGCAACACCGCACGCCGCCGCTCGCGCAACTGGTCGTCGAGCTGGTTGCTGGCGGCCTTGGCCCACAGCTCGATCTCGTTGGCCGCGCCGTCAAACACCACCCGCAACCGCGACAGCAGCATCTGCGAAAAGCGCTCCAGGAAGCCGGCCTGGGCCAGGCGCCAGACCTGGGTGATGCCCACATAGCGGCTGTAGCCGTCCTCGATGCGGTCGAGTTCGAGCGTGAACTTGTCCAGCGACGGCCGGGGCGATACCACCAAGGCAAAACCAAATTCGGCGTTCAGGCCTTTCTGGCCGGCCAGCAGCATGTGTTGCAGGCCGTCGGCGCGTTGGCTGGCTTGCGCCAGCAGATCGCGCAGGTCCTGGCCCAGGCTGGCAAAGGCGCGCGCGGCACCCAGCTTGAACAGGCTGGCGTCGCTGTGCTCGCGCATGCGCAGTACGGCTTGGCGCACCGTGTGGCTGCTCAGGCCGTCCATCAGCAATTGCAGCTCGCGCACCAGCACCGAGCGCAGCGCGGCCAGGCGGGGTGCGCAGCCTTCAAACTCGGCGCCCTCGGCGGCCAGGCGGCTGCTCATCAGCTTCAGGCGGGCGGCACTCTTGCCGCGCAGGCCATCCAGCTCGGCCAATTGGTCGGCCACCTGGCGCCTGCGGTCGGCGTGGCGGCGCAACGCCGATTGCTGCAGCGCCAGCGCGCCGTCCTCGACCATCCGCCCGATCACCAGGCTGCGCTGGGGCAGCAACTGGGTCAGCAAAGCTTGTTCCAGCGCCGGCAGGCGGCTGGCCGCCAGGCCGGCGTCGTCGCCTTGAATCCGGGCCGCCAGGGCCTGGCGCGCCGACAGCGGGAACACCCGGTCCAGCGCCACGCCCAGGGTGGCCGCCACCTGCTGGCACTGCTGCTGTACCTGGGCCTCGATCTG
>JANLZT010000537.1:0-1608 GCA_031366465.1 Betaproteobacteria bacterium
CGGGCGATGCTGGACATGCTGGAGGGCACGCTGCTGCTGATGCATGCCGAGCACGCCGCCGGCCTGGCCCGCCTGAGCCGGGCCCTGGCCTGGTTTTCACCGCCCGAGACCCCCGCCGCTGGCGCAGCCCCCGGCAGCCGCTGGTTGCCGCCGGTGGCCTCGCGCACCACCCCGCCCTGGGCCTGCTCGGCGCTGGGCCTGGCCCTGGGCGCGCTGGGCGACGCCGCCCGCGGCCTGGCCTGGGTGGCCTGTGCCGCCGAGGGCGCGGCGCGCCAGGGCCTGGCCCGGGTCAGCCTGCAGGCCCAGAGCGACCAGGGCCATCTGCTGAGCCTGCTGGACCAGCACCTGCCGGCCATCCAGGCGCTGCAAAAAGCGGTGTCGCTGGCCAGCAAGAGCGCGCCGCGCCAAACCCAGGCCGAGCTGCTGAACCAGCTTGCCGCCACCTGGCTGGCCTGGGCCCACGACCGCCAGGCCCGCCGCCTGCACGACGCCGAACAAGGCGCGGCGCGGCATGCGCTGGCTTGTGCCAACCGGGCGCTGGACGCCGCCCAGACCGGCAGCGTCTCGCAAGCCCGGCCCCAGGCCCTGTGCCACCGCGCCGAGGCCTGGCTGCTGCTGGGCCACACCGACAAGGCCGCGGCCGATCTGCTGGCCATCGGCACCGACCCCGGCCTGCTGGCCGCCACCCGGATCGAGTGCGGGCGGGTGCAGGCCCTGGCGCAATGGCATCAGCATCAAGCCGAGGCCGCCCGCAGCCTGATCGACCAGGCGCTGGCGCAATCCCGGGCCGATGTCGACCTGCCGGCCCGCGGCCGCTTGCTGGCACTGCGACTGGCGCTGGAATACCGCGACGGCACGCCGGCATCGGCGGCCTGGTGGCGCTTGCAGCGCCAGGCCCATGACGAGTTGCTGTTCAAGCGCCGGCTGGCGGCGGCCGAGCTCAGCAGCCGGCTGCTCGGCGCGCTTGACCTGGCCACCAGCGGCCTGCCGCACGACCCGGCGGTGCAGCGGCCGGACCGGCCCGGGCCCGGCGCCGAGGGGCCGTCGAGCACTTGACCCACAGCCGGCCCGGGCGCCCAGGCCGGCAGATCAAAGGTTGCCGACGCGCTGGCCCGCCGCGATCTGCCGGCAGATGAAGACCATCGGCAGCAGGCCCACCGCGACGATGGCCAGCGCGGCGGTGGAGGCCTCGGCCAGGCGCTCGTCGGCGGCCAGGGTGTAGGCCTGGGTGGCCAGGGTGTTGAAGTTGAAGGGCCGCATCACCAGGGTGGCCGGCAGCTCTTTCATCACGTCGATGAAGACCAGCAAACCGGCCGTCAGGGCGCTGCCCCGCAGCAGCGGCAGGTGCACCCGCCACAGGGTCTGTGCCGCGCTGTGGCCCAGGCTGCGGGCCGCCTGGTCCATGCTGGGGGTGATGCGGGCCAGGCCGGCGTCCACCGCCTGCAGCGCGGCGGTGAGGTAGCGCACCAGGCAGGCATAGACCAGCGCGGCGATGCTGCCGGTCAGCAGCAGCCCGGGCTGCCAGCCCAGGGCCTGCTGCAGCAGCGCGGCCAGCGCGTGGTCCAGCCGGGTCACCGGGATCAGCACCCCCACCGCGATCACCGAGCC